>NZ_JBSHDU010000033.1:0-94099 GCF_053616475.1 Streptomyces sp. NPDC055815
GCCACAGCCAGGCGGTGATCGCCCAGCCGAACCAGTCCCCCGGGTTCTTCACCGCCAGCACGGTCGTGACGACCGAGCCGACGAGCACCACGAACATCACCGGCGACTTGACCATCACGCGCGGGTCGAGCTTGCGCAGAGCATCGGGGAAAGACTTGATGAGCTGCTTGGGGTCGAAGAGTCCCCCGCCGATCCTCCCCGGGGCGTGGTGCCCCCCGGACAGGTCGCCGTGGGGCGCCTTGGGGGCAGTCGTCGTGGTGGACATGTCGTCCTCGTGCTTCTTCAGGTCGTTGGTCATGCCGCGAGCCCTTCGGCGAGCGGTCCCAGAGCGAGGGCCGGGAAGTAGGTGAGACCGGTGATGATCACGATCGTGCCGACGAGAAGACCGGTGAACAGCGGCTTCTCGGTGCGCAGGGTGCCCGCGGTCTCCGGTACGGGCGTCTGCTCCGCCAGCGACCCGGCGAGCGCGAGGACGAACACCATCGGCAGGAAGCGGCCGAGCAGCATCGCGATGCCGATGGTCGAGTTGAACCACTGGGTGTCGGCGTTCAGACCCGCGAAGGCGGAACCGTTGTTGTTCGCACCGGACGTGTACGCGTAGAGGATCTCGGAGAAGCCGTGCGCGCCGGAGTTGGTCATCGAGTGCGACGGGGTGTCCAGGACGAACGAGGCCGCCGTGAAGCACAGCACCAGGGCCGGGGTGATCAGGATGTACAGCGCGGCGAACTTGATCTCGCGGGTGCCGATCTTCTTGCCCAGGTACTCGGGCGTGCGGCCGACCATCAGTCCGGCGATGAACACCGCGATGATCGCCATGATCAGCATGCCGTACAGGCCGGAGCCGACACCGCCGGGCGCGATCTCGCCGAGCTGCATGCCCAGCATCGTGATCCCGCCGCCGAAACCGGTGTACGAGGAGTGGAAGGAGTTCACCGCACCGGTCGACGTCAGCGTCGTGGCCACCGCGAAGATCGACGAGCCGCCGATCCCGAACCGGGTCTCCTTGCCCTCCATCGCCCCGCCGGCCAGGTCGAAGGCCGGGCCGTTGTGCGCGAACTCGGTCCACATCATCAGCGCGGTGAAGCCGACCCAGATGGCCGCCATCGTGCCGAGGATCGCGTACCCCTGCTTGATCGAGCCGACCATCCGGCCGAAGGTCCGCGTCAGCGCGAACGGGATGACGAGGATCAGGTAGATCTCGAACAGGTTCGACAGCCCGTTGGGGTTCTCGAAGGGGTGGGCCGAGTTGGCGTTGAAGTAGCCGCCGCCGTTCGTGCCCAGCTCCTTGATGACCTCCTGCGAGGCCACCGCCCCGCCGTTCCACTGCTGCGAGCCGCCCGCGAACTGCCCGACCTCGTGGATGCCGGAGAAGTTCTGGATCGCACCGCAGGCCACCAGCACCAGTGCGCCGATCACCGAGATCGGCAGCAGGATCCGGACGGTGCCCCGCACCAGGTCGGCCCAGAAGTTGCCCAGCTCACCGGTACGGGACCGGGCGAGGCCACGCACCAGGGCCACCGCCACCGCGATGCCCACCGCCGCCGACACGAAGTTCTGCACCGCCAGGCCGCCGGTCTGCACGACGTGGCCCATGGCCTGCTCGCCGTAGTACGACTGCCAGTTGGTGTTCGCCACGAACGAGGCGGCCGTGTTGAACGCCTGGTCCGGATCGATCGACACGAAGCCCAGCGAGCCGGGCAGCGAGCCCTGCACCCGCTGCAGCAGGTACAAGAAGAGGACGCTCACGGCGGAGAAGGCCAGCACGCCGCGCAGGTACGCCGGCCAGCGCATCTCGACGTTCGGGTTCGCACCGATCGCCTTGTAGATCCACTTCTCGGGCCGGTAGTGCTTCTCCGAGGAGTAGACCTTGGCCATGTAGTCACCGAGCGGCCGGTAGGAGAGACCGAGAGCGACGACGAGGGCGAGGAGCTGGAGGGTTCCAGCCAGAACGGGACTCATATCCGTACTCAGAACCTCTCCGGCTTGACGAGGGCGAGGACGAGATAGGCCAGCAGGCCGGCGGCGACCACCAGACCGACGATGTTCTCGGCAGTCACAGCTTGGCCACCCCCTTGGCGATGAAGGCCACCAGCGCGAAGACCGCGATCGTGGTGACGACGAAGGCCACGTCGGCCATCGTGAGCTCCCGGATGAAGGAAGAAGGAAGAACGGATTCTCGGACGAGATGAGGAAATCGCCCTTCGGCCACGGATCGGCTCTCGTTAACGGCCCTCTTACGCCCCGCAGCGCCGTCTTGACGCCTCTCGTACGGCTCCCTGGCTCCCGACGCGGAACCAGGTCACTCCCCCGCCCGTTCGCGTCTGCGCCCCGGCGGGTGCGGTTGGACCCCGGACATGAGGACGTCCAGGCCCTGCCGGCTCGTCGCCAGGACGACGCGGTCACCCGCGCGCAGCACGCGGCCGTGCACCGGACGCCAGTCGAAACCGGTAGGTCGTTCCGGGCGGAAGCCCGCCAGGGTGTCCCCGGCGGCCATCGGCGGCAGGCCCCCCGCTCCTACCGCGAGGACCCGCCATTCGTTCTCCCGGAACGCCTCGTGGACCGAGCGCCCCTCCAGCTCCGGGTGGCCCGCCACGTCGACGACGGTGAAGAGCAGCGAGCCTCGCTCGACCGGCATCACGCCCAGGACGTGCCGCCCCATCATCGCGGCGGCGAACGCGGGCGCGGCGAGGGCGGATACGCTGCGGCTGCGGGTGAGGGCGTCGGGGTACGAGGCACGCATGGTCGCGGAGACGGTGGCGGCGAAGTCGTCGTCGTACAGGCGCATGACCACGCGGATCGCCGGGTTGGCCTCCCGCGCCGCCATCGCGATGTCCAGGTTCTCCCCGTCACCGTGTGTGACGACGAGCAGGGATTTGCTGTGCCGGATCCTGGCCTGTTCGAGGACTCCGGGCGCGGTCGCGTCCTCAAGGAGGAGGGGAACGCCCAGCTCCCGGGCATAGGCGACGCCGCGCGCCGCCGGGTCGCGCTCGATGACGACGACCTTGTGGTCGGTGGTGCGCAGGCGGGCGAGGACGCGGGTGCCGATCTTCCCGAGGCCGACGAGGACGATGTGGTCGGCCATCTCCGGGGCGGGTGGCTGGTTCGCCGAGCCGGTGCGGAAGGCCTCGGTGGCGTTCATGGTCGCGGCGACCACCAGCGGCAGGATGGCGAGCCCGACGAAGCCTGCGATGAGCTGGAGCATCCGCCGTGCGGCGGTCTCGTCGTCGCCGGTGGCGGGATCACCCATGGTGAAGATGTCCAGGAGCGGCAGATAGACGGCTCGCCACAGCGGGCCGTCCTCCGCCAGCCAGGTGGCGACGGAGAGGACGACGACGATCGCGGCGAGTACGCCGAAGACGGCGAGGACCTCCCGGGCGAGGAACACCTTCCAGGGAAGATGCGAGAGGCGTCCGCGCAGCCACGTGCCGCTGCCGCTCCGGTCGTCCGGGGCCCTCGGCGCATGGTGGTGGGTGACCTCTTCGAGCATGAGGCGGCCGTGGGTGAACTGACGGCGGTCCGCGGTCCGGGTGTCGGGCAGCAGCTGGGTGCCCCCGCTGCCCGTGGTCTCGGCGCTGTCCTCGCTTGCCGGGTCGTCCTCGTGCGCGCCGGACAGGATGGCGAGCGTGGCGAGGTCCGCGGCGTGCGGCGAGGTTCCGGCGGCCCGCACGACGCCGCGGAACACCTTCCCCTCGACCTGGAGGGTGTGGCCCTCGCCGACGGCGGCTGCGGCGACCAGTTCGGGGACGGCCGTGTCGCTGTCGGAGAGGACGGTGGTCGAGGCGTCCGACTCCCCCTGTACCCCCGCCGCCCGGTCCAGAAGCCGTTCCAGGTGCCGGCCCCGCTCGCGGTGGTACATGCGGATGACGAGGCGTATGGAGGGATTGAGACCGCGGGCCAGGAGCGCGGCCGTCATGTTCACCTGGTCGTCGGCGTAGGTGAGGGCGAGCGCTGCGGCGCGCTCGACGCCCGCGGCCCGGAGTGTCCGCTCGTCGGGGGCGGGGGCCACGATCAGTTCGATCGGGGAGCGCGGGTCTCTGTGCAGGGCGGCGATGTCGGCGCCGTGCTGGTCGCGTCGTGAGGGGAGGACGACGGTGACCGCCTCGCCGCAGACGGCGTCGAGTTCGACGGCGAGGCGGTGGGCGAGACCGTCGTCCCCACAGATCACCATGTGCTGGGAGCGCTGCCCAAGTGGCATACGGAGATGGAGCGTTGACGTCACATCCGGCAACCCTGCCGAACGCAGCCCGTCACGTCCTCCTTCGTACGAGGGTTCGGCGTCAAGGTCGCGTCAGGATCGCCGGGAAGCCTCCTTCACGGCCTTCTCACGCCGCGCACGGCAGCGAGACGACCATGGTCAGGCCGCCGCCCGGGGTGTCCTCCGGGGTCAGGGTGCCGGACATGGCCTCGGTGAGGCCGCGGGCGAGGGCGAGGCCGAGGCCGACGCCCGTGGTGTTGTCGGTGTCGCCCAGGCGCTGGAACGGCTCGAAGACCCGCTCCCGGTCGCCGGGCGGGAGCCCGGGGCCGCGGTCGACGACCCTCAGCTCCACCCGGCCGGCGAGTGCGCTCACGGTGAGCAGGACGGGGTGGGCCGGTGGTGCGTGACGGCTGGCGTTTCCGACGAGGTTGGCGATCACCCGTTCGAGCAGGGGCGGGTCGGCGAAGACCGGTGGGGCCTGCTCGAAGCCGTGCAGGACGGGTCGGGGCGCGTCGGAGGGCAGGGTGTCGAGGGCGGCCGGCAGGACCTCTTCCAGGGCTGTGGGGCGGAGCGAGAGCTTCAGGGCGCCTGCCTGGAGGCGGCTCATGTCGAGCAGGTTGTCGATGAGCCGGGCCAGTCGGGCCATGGACTCGTCGGCGGTGGCGAGCAGTTCCTCGCGCTCGTCCGGGGTGAACTCGACGTCGGTGCTGCGCAGGGAGGCGACGGCCGCCCATCCGGCGGCGAGCGGGGTGCGCAGGTCGTGGCTGACGGCGGCGAGGAGCGCCGTGCGCATCCGGTCGGCGGCCCGTACGGGCTCCACCTCGGCCGCGGCCTCGGCGAGCCGGGCGTGTTCGGCGGCCGCGGTGACGTGGGCGGCGAAGGCGGCCAGGACGCGGCGGTCGGAGGACGGCAGGGTCCGGCCGCGCAGGACGAGGAAGTGGCCGTCACCGACCGCGACTTGGCTGACGCCGGGGTCGCCGGCGTGCGCGGCGGTGAGGTGTGCGGCGGGCACGAGTTCGGCGGATTCGGCGCCGAAGATCTCCCGCGTACGGGCGAGGAGTTCCGGCACGGTGTGGTCACCCCGTACGACCGAGCCGGCGAGCGAGGACAGGGTCTCGGCCTCGGCGGTGGCCCGGGCCGCCCGTCTGGACAGGCGGAGGGAACGGTCGACGGCTCCGGCGATGACGGCGGCGACCAGGACGAACACCGCGAGGGCCAGCATGTTGTCCGCGTCGGCGAAGGTGAAGGCGCCCACGGGTGGGATGAACCAGTAGTTGAGCAGGAGCGACGCGGTGACGGCGGCGACGAGCGCCGAGACGACCCCGCCGATACAGGCCACGCCGACCACGGTGGCGAGGAAGAGCAGGGCCTCGCTGGTCAGGTTGAACACGCCTCGTGTGTGGTCGAGGAGCAGGGTGAGCAGGACCGGCAGGACGAGCCCCGCGAGCGGCCCGGCGATCCGGCGCGAGACCGGCAGCGTGGGGCGGCGGGTGGGAAGCAGTCGGCCGTGGCCCGCCCGTTCATGGGTGACGGTGTGGACGTCGATGTCCCCGGAGAGCGCGACGGTCGTCTCGCCGATGCCCCGGCCCGTCAGGAAGCGTTCGAGACGGCCGCGGCGGCTGGTGCCGAGCACCAGTTGGGTGGCGTTCTCGGCGCGGGCGAACTCCACCAGGGCCGTGGGCACCTCGTCCCCGACAACCGTGTGATACGTCCCGCCGAGGCTCTCGGCGAGCCGTCTCTGACGGCCGAGGGCCGCGGAGGAGGTGCCGGCCGCCAGGCCGTCGCTGCGGACGACGTGCACGGCGAGGAGCCTGCCCTGCGCCGTCCGGGCGGCGATGCGGCTCGCGCGCCGGATCAGGGTGTCGCCCTCGGGCCCGCCGGTGAGGGCCACGACGATCCGTTCGCGTATCTCCCAGACGCCGCCGATGCCACGCTCGGAACGGTACGTGCGCAGGGCCTCGTCGACCCGGTCGGCCACCCACAGGAGGGCCAGCTCGCGCAGCGCGATGAGGTTGCCCGTACGGAAGTAGCTGGCGAGGGCCGCGTCGACGTCCTCAGGGGGGTGGATGTTGCCGTGGGCCATCCGGCGCCGCAGCTCCTGCGGGTCCATGTCCACGAGCTCGATCTGATCGGCCCCGCGGACCACCCCGTCGGGCACCGTCTCGCCCTGTGGCACCCCGGTGATCTTCTCGACGACGTCGCTCAGCGACTCCAGGTGCTGGACGTTGACCGTGGTCGCGACGTCGATGCCGGCGGCGAGCAGTTCCGCGACGTCCTGCCAGCGGTGCGCGTTGCGGTGCCCCGGCGGATTGGTGTGGGCGAGGTCGTCGACGAGGATCAGGGCGGGTCCGCGCCGCAGGGCCCGGTCGAGGTCGAACTCGGGACGGACGCGGTCGTCGTGGACGGCGCGTGCGGGCTCCAGGTGCTCCAGGCCGGCGAGCATCGCCTCGGTGTGCGGGCGGCGGCGGCAGTCGGCGACGCCGACGACCACGTCGGCGCCGCGCGCGGCTCTGCGCCGGCCCTCGTCCAGCATGCGGTAGGTCTTGCCGACCCCTGCGGCGGCACCGACGAAGACCTTGAGCCTCCCCGGACGGGCTTCCGGGTCGACGGGCCCCGACGGCGCGGGCAGGTTCAGAACTTCTCCGGGCGGATCAGTGCGGCCACGAGATAGCCGACGATGCTGAAGGCGACGATCAGGCCGACCACGTTCTCCACGCTCATGAGCGCGTCACTCCCTGGTGAGTTCCTGCGGGTGTCTTCTGGTGAGGAAACCCCGTGCGCGGCGCGCGTACGAGCACTTTGACGGGTCCCTTGCGGGGTGCCGCCGCACGCTGACGGCGTCTTGGCGGTTCCTTGGCGCGGAGCCGCTCGTTCGGGGGATTCGGTCGGCGGAACTCGGCGGGACGCGGACGCAGGCCCAGCGGCGGTCGGCGGAACTCGGCGGGACGCGGACGCAAGCCCATAGCCGCTGAAGCTGCGGCGGTCAGCGGAACTCGGCGAGCCGCGGACGCAGCCCCAGGGCGGCCAGGGCCGCGGCCGCGAGCAGGCCTCCGACCGCCCAGGGCAGGCGCCCGGTGAGGGCGTTCCTGCCGTCGTCGGCGGCCGCGTCGAAGGCCCGGCTGTTGACGGCCGTGACCTCGTCGAGGGCCTTCATCCATGCGCCGAAGTGGGCGTTGGACCTGCCCGGCTCCCAGCTGATGCAGAAGGCGACGGCCTCCTTCTCCCTGCCCGCGGCGACGAGGGACCGGATGGTGCGGTCGTCCCGCTGGTACACCGCGTACGCCTCGACGGTGCGTTCGGCGGCGGCCCGCTCCCCGGGGAAGGTGATGTTGTCGAGTTCGCGCCGGAACTCGCCGGTGAACCGCTTGTCCTCGTGGTCCGTCCGGTACGCCTTCCAGGTGTCGGCCAGCCGTGACGCGTACGAGGGGAGGTCGGCGCCCGTCATGCCGTACAGGCTCTGCGACTTGGCGAGGAAGTCCGCCTCGTGGGCGGCGCGGTGGTCCCGGTCGAGGAGGTAGCGGCTCTCGTCGGCGTTGGCGTCGTAGGCGACGGCCCGGGCGCGGGAGAGCGCGACGACGGAGTCGAAGGCGTCGTGGCGGGCGACCCTCAGGTCCTCGGAGGTGGTGGTGAGCGCCTGGGAGCCGAGGACGACGGCGAGGAGTGCGCAGGCGGTGGCGGCGAGCAGGCCGGGGTTGAGCATGCGGTGGAAGCGGCGCGCGAGGTACCACTGGAGCAGGACCAGTACCGCGAGGAGGGTCGCTCCCAGGGCGGTGAGCAGGGCCCCTTGTGTGCCGAGATCGGACCGTTCGGCCTCGTAGGCGTCCTCGAACTGGCGGTTGGTGCTGTCGACGAGGTCGCGGGCCTCGGGCAGGAGCCGCTGGGTGAGCAGGTCGTTGGCCGTGCGGTAGTTCTCGACGGCGTCCGGTCTGCCGCCGGTGCGGGTGTCGCTCTCCAGGGCGCGTCCGATGAACTCCTGGTACCGGGCGAAGTCGGCGGTGACGCGCTCGACGGTGTGCTCGGCGTCGGCGTCGCCGTCCGCGGCCACGCCGAGGGTCCGCAGATCGCGGCTGACGGCCTCGCGCGCCGCGTCGTACAGCTGGATGGCCTTGTCGTACGGGACGGTCATCCGGCCCTGGCCCGCGTCGCCGTTCGCGAGGAGGGAGTTGACGGCCTGGGCGTCCATGTCGTTGAGGGCGAGGTTGAGGCCGGTCGCGCTGACGGTGCGCGGGGCGTGGTGGCCGGTGACGGCGCTCCAGGTGTCCGAGGCGGCGAATCCGGCCGTGGTCATCAGCGCGGCGCAGGCTGCGGTGAGCAGCAGCATCGCCGCACCCAGCAGCCGCAGGCGGGCGGGCACGGTGCTCCAGGCGCCGCGCCGTGCCGTGAGGAGGCGGTGGGCCAGGCGCCGGACGATGCCGCCGGCGGACGGGCCGTCCGGTCCGCGACCCCCTCGTGGTCGCGGACCGGGCCGGCCCACCCCTCGTACAGCCGCCCTGGGTGTGGTGGTGACGCTCCGGGCCGTCGTTTCCGGACCGTGCGTGCTACCTGCAGTGGTAACCACGCTTCCCTCCCACCTTCACACCTCGGACGGTTGTCCGATCCCCCGTGGTGAGGAGTCTGTGGCTCGTTTCGGCCACGGTCCGGCGGCGTTGACGCGGCCCTGACGCCCTTGCGTTCCGATTTGACGGGACCTTGACGGCCGGGGCCAACGTCCGTCAGGGGGCCGTCAATTCGGGCGTTCCGATGATGCTCGCGCCGCGCCGGGGGCCTAGTTTTCTTCTCGGTCGCTCACCGGGCCGCGGACGTCAGTGGCCTGATCGTCCCCGGACCGCGGGGGCACGGCACCCCCTCCCATCCGGCTGCCGTGCCCCCGCACCACGAGCGTCGCTGTCCGTCCGCAGCCGTCCTGTGGGCGCCGGGGATCACGCCTGCCGGGACTCCCTGTGCGCCCACGGGACGCGGACGAGGACGGCCCTGCCGTGCTCTCCCGGCCGGCGCCGATCGGGCGGGGCCGGGCTCATCCAGAAGGTCTTCCGCGATGCATTCCCGCGCGCCCCACCGGGCGCCCTCCGCTCCCCCGACGCCGTCCGCCCCGCAGGCGCCGCCCCGCTTCCCGGCCCCCGCGCCGAAGCGACGGCGCGCCGAACGGAGCGAGCTGCTCGACCCCGTACAGCTCGTGAAGTGCTTCCCGGAGGCGGTGCGCAAGATGCACCCACGGGCCCTGGTGCGCAATCCGGTGCTGTTCGTCGTCGGGGTCGGATCGGTCCTCACGACGCTGTCGGCGGTCTTCAACCCGTCCGTGTTCACCTGGGTGATCAGCGTCTGGCTGTGGCTGACGGTGATCTTCGCCAACCTCGCCGAGGCCGTGGCGGAAGGCCGGGGCAAGGCGCAGGCCGAGTCACTGCGCAGGGCGCGGACGGACACGGTGGCGCTGCGGCTGAGGCACTGGCGCTACGGCACGGACCTCGACCGGGCCGAGACCGAGGCCGTGGCCGCCACCGACCTCCGGCTGTTCGACTTCGTGCTCGTCGAGGCGGGCGAACTGATCCCGGCGGACGGCGACGTCGTCGACGGGGTCGCGGCGGTCGACGAGTCCGCCGTCACCGGCGAGTCCGCCCCGGTCATCCGTGAGTCCGGCGGCGACCGGACGGGAGTGACCGGCGGTACGACGGTGCTGTCGGACCGGATCGTCGTACGGGTCACCTCCCGCCCCGGTCACTCCTTCATGGACCGGATGATCGCCCTGATCGAGGGCGCCTCCCGGCAGAAGACGCCGAACGAGATCGCGCTGAACATCCTGCTCGGCGCGCTCACCGTCGTCTTCGTCCTGGTCGTCGTCGCGATCCAGCCCATGGCCACCTATGCCGGCGCCGCTCCCTCCACCACCGTCCTCGTCGCCCTGCTCGTGACCCTGATCCCGACGACCATCGGCGCTCTGCTCTCCGCGATCGGCATCGCCGGCATGGACCGGCTCGTGCAGCGCAACGTCCTCGCGATGTCGGGACGCGCCGTCGAAGCCGCGGGCGACATCAACACCCTCCTCCTCGACAAGACCGGCACCATCACCCTCGGCAACCGGGAGGCGGCCGACTTCGTCCCGCTGCCGGGGATCGAGGAGGCCCAGCTCGCGAACGCCGCGCAGCTGGCCTCGCTCGCCGACGAGACGCCCGAGGGCCGGTCCGTGGTGGTGCTGGCGAAGGAGCGGTACGGGCTGCGGGCCCCGGCCGAGGGCGAGCTCGCGAACGCCCGGTTCGTGGAGTTCAGCGCCCAGACCCGGATGAGCGGCATCGACCTGCGCTGGGACAACGGGGCCGTCTGCCACCTCCGCAAGGGCGCGACGGCCCAGGTCATCGCCTGGGTCGAGATGTACGGCGGGCGGGTGCCCGGCGAGGCACGGGCGTGGAGCGACCAGATCGCGGCCGGCGGCGGAACTCCGCTCCTCGTCGCCGTCAACGACTGGGACGGCCCTCGTGTCCTCGGCATCGTCCACCTCAAGGACGTCGTCAAGGACGGCATCAGGGAACGGTTCGCGGAACTGCGCCGCATGGGCATCCGTACGGTCATGATCACCGGCGACAACCCGCTGACCGCGCGCGCCATCGCGCACGAGGCCGGGGTCGACGACTACCTCGCCGAAGCCACCCCCGAGGACAAGCTCGCCCTCATCAGGAAGGAACAGGAGGGCGGGAAGCTCGTCGCGATGACCGGCGACGGCACCAACGACGCGCCCGCGCTCGCGCAGGCCGACGTCGGCGTGGCGATGAACACGGGCACGTCCGCCGCGAAGGAGGCCGGCAACATGGTCGACCTCGACTCCAACCCGACCAAGCTCATCGAGATCGTCGAGATCGGCAAGCAACTCCTCATCACCCGAGGCGCGTTGACGACCTTCTCGATCACGAACGACGTCGCGAAGTACTTCGCCATCATCCCGGCCATGTTCACGGGCGCCTATCCGGGCCTGGAAGCCCTGAACATCATGGGGCTCCACAGCCCCACCTCGGCCATCACCTCGGCCATCATCTTCAACGCCCTGATCATCGTGGCCCTGATCCCCCTGGCCCTGCGCGGCGTCCGCTACCGGCCCGCCTCCGCGCACGACCTGCTGCGCCGCAATCTCCTGGTGTACGGCCTCGGCGGACTCGTGCTGCCCTTCCTCGGCATCAAGGCCATCGACCTGCTCGTCTCCGCCGTTCCCGGCCTGGGATGAACCTTCGTCAGGGGGACGTAAGGGAAATACCGTTCTCCTTGTCCGGGGCCTCCGGCGGCGGTTCGATGGACATCATGAACAGCGCGTGGCTCCTGCTCGACCGGCCGCCTCATCAGGCGTCGCCGTGTCGCGCGCCCCGCTGTCCGGAGCCGTCCGCCTCCCGCTGACGACCGCTCCGCAGCCTCGGGGCGCCGTGACCGTACCGGTCCGGCGCCCCTTTCTCGTACCACCACCTCACCTACCCCTGGACGAACCATGTCTTCCTCCCTGTCCGGACGCACCGTTCTCGTCACCGGAGCCACCTCCGGCATCGGCTACCAGACCGCGCGGCTGCTCGCCGAGCGCGGCGCCACGGTGCTCGTCCACGGCCGCACCGCCGAAGAGGCCCACGCCGCCACCGACCGGCTCGTGACCCTCGCCGACGTCGACGGGTCCCGGCTCTGCCCGCTCGGCGCGGACTTCACCCGCCTGGAGGAGGTCGAGCACCTCGCGCACCGGGTCCTGGCCGAGCACCCGCGCCTCGACGTCCTCGTCAACAACGCCGGCATGGCCGCGCCCGAGCGGCACACCGTGACGGCCGACGGCAACGAGATCGCCTTCCAGGTCAACTTCCTCGCCCACTACCTGCTCACGCACCTCCTGGAGCCCGCGCTCACCGGCGGCACCGGCGGCCGCGTCGTGAACGTCTCGTCCTCCCTGCACCGCACCGGCTCCATCCAGTGGAACGACCCCAACCGGGTGCGCCGCTACTCGCGCCTCGCCGCCTACGCCCAGTCCCAGCTGGCCCTGACCGTCTTCGCCGCGGACCCGCGCGTCACCGCCGTCTCCGTCCACCCCGGCATCTGCACCACCAGCCTCCTTCCCCTCTACGCCCACGAGGGCGTGGCGCCGGCCGAGGGCGCGGCCCATGTCGTACGGCTCTGCGACCCGGCCGTGGAGATCGTCAACGGCGCCTACTACGACCGCGACCAGCGCGTCGCCCCGGCGCCCGCCGCCTCCGAGGCCCGCACCGTCAAGCGCCTCACCAAGCTCGCCGACCTCCTCGTCGGCCAGAACTCCTGAAAGGACCCGGACCGCTCATGTCCAAGCGCGCCCGCAAGAAGAAAGACCGCCGCAAGAAGAAGGCGAACCACGGCCGCAGGGCCGGCGCCCGCTGAACCCGGGGGCGGCCCGCGCCGGGCCGCCCCCTCTTCCGCTTCCTTCCCGCACCAGGAGGTGCCCGTGATCCCGCACGCGTCCCACCAGCCGCCGGCGCCCGCCCGTGTGTTCCTCTCCGGCGCACCCGGCACCGGAGCCCTCGCCGAGCACGTCCTCACCACCGGCCACGGCCAATGGTGGACCGACCGCGTCAGGGAGCCCCGCGTCGTGGCGGTGACCTGCGGCGGACACGCCCTCCTGGCCGGCGACCCCAGCGCCGTCACTCCGGACGAACTGGCCCCGCTCGCCGGGCACTACGTCGAGACGCCGGGCCGTTTCGTCCCCGTGCTCGGTGCCGCCTTCGAGCAGCTCGTCCCGTGGGAGCGGATGCTCTACGTCCACCGCGTGCCGGCCGTGGCGCCCCGCGCGCCCCGTGGCGTGACCGTGCGCAGAATCGCCCCCGACGACACCCCGGCGCTCAGGGCGCTCGACCCGGCCATGACCTGGATCCACGAGAGCTGGGCAGGGCCCGCCGCCCTCGCCGCCTCGGGCCTCGGCTGGATCGCCCTGCGCAAGGACAGGGTCCTGGCGGTGGCCTGCTCCCGCTTCCTCGGCAGCCGGTACGAGGACGTCGCCTGCGCCACCGCGCCCGGCGAACGCCGTCAGCACCTGGCCCTGGCCTGTGTCGCCGGCCTGACCGCCGACATCGCGGCCCGTGGCCACCGCGCCAGCTGGAGCTGCTCCCGCGACAACCGCCCGAGCCGCCTCCTCGCCTGGACCGCCGGCTTCCGGCTGACCCACGAGTACGTCCACCACGTGGCCGGACCCGTCAGCCATGCGTCAAGGTTGAGCAAGGCCGCGTAGGAACCGCGTCAGGACGGACCGGCGGCGTGACGCAGCGGTTCTAGCGTCGCTGCATGGAGCCACGATTCGTCCCGCAGCCAGAGCCCTACGGCCGCACGGTCCAGGACAGCGCGTGGGCCGGTGAGGCCCGCGCCGCCGTCGGCTGCGCCGGCCTCCTGCTGGCCGTGTCGCTGACGGTGGACGCCTGCGACGGCGGTCTGCACCTGCCTGCGGCGCTGCTGTGGATCGCCCTGGCCGTCGTCCTCCTCGTGGTCCTGCTGCCCGCCAGGGTCGGCGCGGCACCGGGCCGGCTCACCGTCCGGACCCTGTGGACCCGGACGACCGTACGCACGGACAGCCTGGCGACCCTCAGCTGGCCGGACGGAATCGAGCGGCGTCTGGTACTGACCGACACGGACGGCGGCCGGGCCCGGCTCGACGTACGCGTCCTCCTCGCCAACCCGGCCCTGTGGCTCCTCCTCGAAGCCGACGCACGGGCCTCCCACGAGAACGGCACCCTTCACGGCGTACGGGACCTCGACCGGCTCGCGCGCCACGTCGAACGGGACACGGCCCACTCGGTCTTCACGATCTCCGGCCTGCGCTGACCCCGTCCTCGTCGAGCGCGGCAGCGGCCTGAGCGGCCAGGTCGACGGCGACGAGGCGTGCCTCCAGCGGCGGGGGTACGGAGCCGGGTGCGGGGGTCATCAGGAAGCGGCCCTGGTAGCGACCGTGCGCGATGACCCGCAGCTCGATCTCGCCGTCCGGCCAGCCCTGCCGCTCCAGGTCCCAGATCCAGCCGTCCACCTTCACCGTCCCGTCCGCGTCGAGCCGTGGCGGACGGCCGAGGAGCGTGCCGTACTCGAAACGGCACCCCCGTAGTTCGAGGACCTCGATGAGCTCCTGCCTCACCCGTTGGACGATGTCGTCGGACGACGTGGTGGAGCGGGCCAGCCTGGTCGTGCCGTGCAGTCTCTCCAGGTGCGTCGCGTCCGTCACCGCGACGCGCCGCATCGTCCGTCCGCGCGCGGCCAGTTGGGACACGATCAGGCCGACGACCAGGAGCAGGACGGCGGTCTCGATGTCGGCGCGGTCCCGGATGTGGAAGCTCTGGTACGGCTCGGTGTGGAAGAAGTCGAACCACGCGGCGGCGGACAGGGCGGCGAGGGCGCCGGCGAACCGGTTGCCGAAGGCCGACACGGCGACGACCACGACGACGAGCAGCAGCGCGAGATTGGTGTGCGTGACGGAGGTGCGCAGCGGCAGCAGCACGAGGGCCGCGGCGAACGGCGCCAGGGCTCCGGCGGCGACGGCGGTCGTGTCCCGCACCGGAAGCTTCATGACCCACCTCGCAGGATCCGGCCCTCCCCTGTCTTCCCCCGACACATCAAGCCTCCGCCCGGTGCGGCGTGGAGGGCACCGGGCGGAGGGGACTTTGACGGATCCCTGACGACGGATCCCTGACGACGGATCTCCGACGAGGGATCCGTCACGCCGCGGTCAGCAGCGGAAGCGGAGCCGGCAGACGACGGCGTTCGTGTCGCGGCGGACGGCGTGGGCGACGACCGCGCCCCGCTGGTTCTGCAGGGCGCGCTGCCAGAGCCGTTCGGGTTCGGCCTCCGGGATGAGGACCGTGACCCGGGTGCCGGGTTCGCTCGCCGCGAGGCCGCGTACGTAGGCGGTGATGGGCCGGCCGAGGGAGCGGCGCTCGGAGGGGAGCCGTACGAGAGGAACGCCGGGGTTCCACAGGGCCCAGTCCCGTTCCAGGGCCTCGGTGGCCGCCAGGTCCTCGGCGTCCGAGTGGCAGACGGTGAGGGCGCGGACCTCGTCGCCGAGGGAGACGGCGGCGGTCAGGGCCTCGCTGGTGACGCGGGTCAGGGAGGAGACCGGGACGAGGACGAGGGAACGCTCGCGGTGCGGGGCCTCCGGGATCCGGCCGATGCCGAGACGCTCGCCGATCCTTCCGTACGCGCGATGGACGGTCTCGAAAGCGAGGACGAGGACCGGCAGGGCGATGACGATCAGCCAGGCGCCGTCGTGGAACTTGGTGGCGGTGACCACCACCGCCGACACGCCGGTGAGGACCGCGCCGAAACCGTTGAGCAGGGCCTTCGCCGCCCACTTGGGTCCCCGTTCCCGGCGCCAGTGCAGGACCATGCCGGTCTGGGCGATGGTGAAGCCGATGAAGACGCCGATCGCGAAGAGCGGGACGAGGGTGTTGGTGTCACCGCCGGAGAACACCAGGAGCGCCGCCGACACCACGGCCAGCCACACCACACCGTGCCGGTGCACCTGCCGGTCGGCCTTGAGGCCGAAGACGTGCGGCAGGTAGTTGTCGCGGGCGAGCAGCTTCAGCAGGACGGGCAGACCGCCGAAGGAGGTGTTCGCGGAGAGCGCGAGCAGCACCATGGTGGCGAACTGGACGACGTAGAAGGCCCAGTTGTGGCCGAGGGAGGCGTCGGCCAGCTGGGCGAGGACGGTGACGCCCTCGACCGGCTGGAGGCCGAAGCGGGAGATCAGTACGGACAGGCCGATCAGCATCACACCGAGCAGCGCGCCGAGCGCGACCTCGGCGCGCATGGCCCGCCGGGCGGCGGGGGCGCGGAACGACGGCACCGCGTTCGCTATCGCCTCCACACCGGTGAGCGCCGAGCAGCCGGAGGCGAACGCTTTCAGCAGGAGCAGGGCGCCGACGGTGGTGGCGTTGTCGGCGAGGACGGAGGCGTGACCGTCCGAGGCGGCCGTGGAGACCGGCGCGTCACGGAACAGGCCGACGACGATCACCACCAGGATCGCCCCGATGAAGACGGCGGTCGGAAGGATGAAGGCGCGCGCCGAGTCGACGATCCCGCGCAGGTTCACGGCTGTGATCAGGACGAGGACCGCCAGGCAGATCCACAGGCGGTCCCCGTACAGCTCGGGGAACGCCGACGTGAGGGCGGCGACGCCGGCCGTCACGGCCACGGCCACGTTCAGGACGTAGTCCAGGACGAGCGAGCCGGCCGCCACGAGGCTGGTGCGGCGGCCCAGGTGCGTCTTGGCCACCGCGTACGATCCGCCCCCGTCCGGGAAGGCGGCGATGACCTGCCGGTACGAGGCCACGAGCACGGCCAGCAGAAGCGCGATGGCCAGCGTGACCGGGAGGGTGAAACCGAGGCCGTACCCGCCGGCCGCAGCGAGAACGAGGACGATCGCCTCGGGCCCGTACGCCACGGAGGCCATCGCGTCGAGCGACAGCGCGGCAAGGCCGGTGACAGCGGTCAGCTTGTGCCGGGCAGCGGTGTCCGGGGGCTCCTCGGTGACGGGCGCGGCCCCGTTCTCGGTGGTCAGAGCGGACATGCGAGTGATCTCCTTCGTACTCAGGTCCGCTCAGGGTGTCCCCCGCCAGGCGTCGTTCCCGCACTTCCTGGCGCGTTCTTTGCGCCGGGTGCCGCTCTCTTCACACGTCTTTGACACGAGGGCCCAGGAACCGCCGATCGTCTTTGACACCAGGGCCCAGGAACCGCCGATCGTCGAGCATCCGAGGGGGACCCATCGGGCCACAGTCGTGCCACGGACCGGCACCGTCGGTCGGAGAGCGCCGGAAACGAGCCCGTCCGGCGCATCTTGACGCTTTCCTGACGCGCCCGCGCCGATCAGTCGTTGACGCGTTGCTTACGCTGGCCCGGCCGTCCACACGTATGGACGAATACCCCTCATCCAGCCCAGCTCAGGAGAACCCCATGGCCACCACACCGGACGCGCGCCTCACCCGATTGCGGGCGTGGATGCTGGAGGGCCTCTCCGACATGGGGAAGGGCAAGCCCTCCCGGCCCAAGGAACCGTCGGCGGACGGCGACCACAAGGGCCAGCCCTGGTGGCGGGTCATGTGCCTGACCGGTGTCGACTACTTCTCCACCCTCGGCTACCAGCCCGGCATCGCCGCCCTGGCCGCCGGGCTCCTCTCCCCCGTGGCCACGATCGTCCTGGTGATCGTCACCCTGGCCGGCGCGCTGCCCGTCTACCGGCGGGTGGCGGAGGAGAGCCCGCGCGGCGAGGGTTCGATCGCGATGCTGGCGCGCCTGCTTTCCTTCTGGAAGGGCAAGCTCTTCGTCCTCACCCTGCTGGGCTTCGCCGCGACCGACTTCCTCATCACCATCACCCTGTCGGCCGCCGACGCCTCCACCCACCTCGTCGAGAACCCGCATCTCGAATCGGCCCTGCACGACAAGCAGGTTCTGATCACCATGATCCTCATCGCGCTGCTCGGCGCGGTGTTCCTCAAGGGCTTCCTGGAGGCCATCGGCGTCGCGGTCTTCCTCGTCGGCGTCTATCTCGCCCTCAACGTGGTCGTCGTGGTCAACGGCCTGTGGCACGTGATCACCGAGGGCCATGTCGTCACCGACTGGACCGCCGCCCTGACCGCCGAACACGGAAACGTCTTCGCCATGATCGGCGTCGCCCTGCTCGTCTTCCCCAAGCTCGCCCTCGGCCTGTCCGGCTTCGAGACCGGCGTCGCCGTCATGCCCCACGTCCAGGGCGACCCGGGCGACACCGAGGAGAAGCCCGCCGGCCGCATCCGGGACACGAAGAAACTGCTGACCACGGCCGCGCTCATCATGAGCGTCTTCCTGATCTGCACCAGCTTCATCACCACCGTCCTCATCCCGGAGAAGGAATTCGAGTCCGGCGGCCAGGCCAACGGCCGCGCGCTCGCCTACCTCGCCCACGAATACATCGGCAACACCTTCGGCACCATCTACGACATCTCCACCATCGCCATCCTCTGGTTCGCCGGCGCCTCCGCCATGGCGGGCCTGCTCAACCTGATGCCGCGCTACCTGCCCAAGTACAGCATGGCACCCCACTGGGCCCGCGCCGTACGCCCCATGGTCATCGTCTTCACCCTGGTCGCGTTCCTGGTCACCTGGATCTTCGACGCCGACGTCGACGCCCAGGGCGGCGCCTACGCCACCGGCGTCCTCGTCCTGATCTGCTCGGCCGCCATCGCCGTGACCATCGCCGCCCGCAAGGCCGGCCAGCGCGGCTGGACCATCGGCTTCGGCGCCATCTCCGCCGTCTTCCTCTACACCACCGTCGTCAACGTCATCGAACGCCCCGACGGCGTGAAGATCGGCGCCTGCTTCATCGCCGGCATCATCCTCATCTCGCTCCTCTCCCGGCTCGGCCGCGCCTTCGAGCTCCGCGTCACCCACATCGAGCTCGACGAGATGGCGGAACGATTCATCCAGGACATCTCACGCCGCACCCCCCGCTTCATCGCCAACGAACCGGGCGCCCGTGACTCCGACGAGTACCGGGCGAAGAAGGACCAGATCCGCGCCGACAACGAGATCCCCGGAACGGAGGACTTCGTCTTCGTCGAGGTCACCGTCACGGACCCCTCCGAGTTCGAGGCCGGTCTGACGGTCAAGGGCGAGGTCCTCCACGACCGTTTCCGGGTCCTCACCGTGGAGAGCTCCTCCGTACCCAACGCCCTCGCGGCCCTCCTCCTCCACGCCCGCGACCTCACCGGCGTCCGCCCGCACATCTACTTCGAGTGGACCGAGGGCAACCCCTTCGCCAACTTCTTCCGCTTCTTCCTGCTCGGCCGTGGCGAGGTCGCCCCCACCACCCGCGAGATCCTCCGCGAGGCCGAGTCCAACCGCGAACGCCGCCCGCGGGTCCACGTCGGCTGACACCCGAGGCGACGCGAGAGCCCACGGAACCGGCGGTCACCGGGTGGTGTGCCACGACCGCGCCCCGCCGGTTCCGTCGTCGCGGATCCGGCGGGGCGCGGTGCGCAGCACGGGTCAGGTGGTCCGGGCCGCCGGTCCGATGTCGCGGACGGGCCGCCCCTTCCGCGTTGCCTGGACGGCGAGCGGCGGGCCGGTGACCGCGGGAGCGGTGAGCGTCGGGTCGACGGTCAGGAGGTCGATGCCGAGCGGCTCGGCCAGCGAGCGCAGAACCGGCTCCGAGAGCCTGATCCAGGGCTGCTCCGCGCCGAGTGTGGCGGTCAGCCCCTCCACGGTGGTGAACCCCACGGCGGTACGGCTGCCCAGCGGTGTCCGGAAGGCGCGGAGCGCCACCGCTTGTGTCCCCGGCCGGACCGGGACGTACAGGGGCCCGGCCGGGTCGGGTTCCTCGGGCTCGGGATCGTCGTCGTACTGGTAGAGGCACATGCGGTGCTCCTTGAGGAACCTCGGTCGGACAGGTACGTGCCGGACCCGTGAGCGCGATCCGGCACGACATCGAAGCTATGCCCGCGACCCACCGCTTCCTGGTGGCCCCTGACGGGATCCTGACGACCGCCGGTCGTCTTCATGCGCGTCCCTGACGGACCCGGACGTGCCACGTGGCCGCACACGGGGTTGACGCGCCGCTGCCCGGTCAGTGGCTGCGCGGTGCGTACATGATCACGGCCATGCCGGCCAGGCAGACCAGGGCGCCGATGACGTCGTAGCGATCGGGGCGGTAGCCGTCGGCGACCATGGCCCAGGCGATCGAACCGGCGACGAAGATTCCGCCGTAGGCGGCCAGGATGCGCCCGAAGTTGTCGTCGGACTGGAGGGTGGCCACGACGCCGTACAGGCCGAGCGCGATGACGCCGGCGCCGATCCAGATCCATCCCTTGTGTTCGCGGATGCCCTGCCAGACCAACCACGCGCCGCCGATCTCGAAGAGGGCGGCGACGACGAACAGGGCGACGGAACGGGTGACGGTCATGACGCCCGACACTACCGGCGACCCCTTCCCGTGATCGTCAGCAGGTCGGGGGCACCACGCAGGCCGGCGCGGGCAGGCCCCGGGCACCTGCGCGACATGCCCATCCGTAGACGCGGTGGCCGCCGTTGCTGCGTTCCGGCGCGGCCAGCAGGCCCCGCCGCTCGTAGTACCGCAACGTCTGGACGTTCACCCCCGCCGCAGCGGCGACCTGGCCGCTGCGCAGGCCCGTGCTCACCGCTGTTCCCCCGCAGCACCTGTGCGTGCGACGAGGGCGTCCAGGACGGCCTTGTGCGCCGGGTCCACAGAGATGTCCAGCCGGATCACGTCCGCGCCAGGAGTCGTGGTGAAGGCGAAGAAGGCGCAGCAGCCGCTCTCGCGCTCCACCAGGTCTCGGACCCGGTCCTCGACGCCGTCTCCACCTGCCAGGTCGAGCCGCAGGTGGAGCGGCTCCGGCCGGGACAGGGAGGTCAGGCGCTCGGCCCACAGCGCATCCCACTCGGCGACCCTGAGGGGCCGCTCCTCGGTGGGCAGCGTGCAGGACCGCGGTACCCACTCCGGATCGCTCATCGCGCTCACTCCCGTCGGCACGTCCCCACGGTGGGGAACACCTCCGACGGTAAACCTGTACCCGGGTACAGGTTGCAAGGCGATCCGCCCTCGGATCAGCAGGGTGTGATCCCCCAGGAAGGACCCGCCCGGCGGTCAGTCGCCCGCCGCCTGTCCGCGGATCAGTCGATCGAGTCGCGCCCAGGCCGGGGACGACGCGTTGACCGAGGACTGGATGAGAGCGGGGATGGCGGAGTCCCCGGTCAGTCCGGGCGGCTCCTCGGAGCCGTAGCGTTCCCTGGCCGCGGTGACGATGCGGTGGGCGAGGTCGTCGATGCGTGGATCGGCGGGGTCGAGGTCGTGCGTGTGGTCGTAGTCGTGGAAGAGCTGCCGTAGCGCCGGGTCGGCCAGGGACGCGGCCTGGTCGTGGAAGAGGGCGGGCGCGTGGTCCGGGTGCGTGGCGTAGACGAGGATCCACAGATCGCGTTGGAGGTCCACCCAGCGCGAGGTGAACCCCCAGTCCGTCAGCTGCTCCAGATGTGCGGCGACCTCGGCGGGAACCGGTGCCGGCTGCCCGGCGGAGAGCCGTCGCAGGCGACGTTGTGTCTCCCGCAGGTCACGGATGCGGGCGGTGAGCTCGCGGTCGATCCCCCGCAGCGCCTGCTGGAACTCCTCCTCGGTCGCTGATCTCAGGTCTCGGATGCGGGCGAGGGGGACGCCCGCCCGGGCGAGCGTCCGGATCTTGATGAGGTCGACGACGTCGCCGGCGCCATAGCGCCGGTAGCCGGACGAGTCCCGGTCGGGCTCGGGGAGGAGTCCCTTGTCGTGGTAGACGCGGATGGTCTTGACCGACACTCCGACGTAGTCGGCGAGCTGCCCGATGGTGATCACCCGGCCATCGTCCCACTTGACCTTTCCCCAGGGGCAGGGCCGCACCATGGCGTCATGGAGCACATGAACATCGATCGTGAGACCCTGCGCGCACTCGCCGACGAGGGCAGCGAGACCGCCTTGGACCGCCTGGCCGACCTCGTCGACGCAGCCGGTGACCTGGAGGAGCTGAGCGAGCTGTTGGACGAGGGATCCCTGCGCGCCGGGTTCCTGCTCACCCGGCGCGCCACCGCCGCCGGAGACCTGCGCGAGCTGCAGCGGATCTCCGACGCCGGCTATGCCGAGGCCGGGAGCGAGCTGGATCGGCTGTTGAAGGAACCGGCCGACCAGCACCGGGACTGACTTCCGGCGCGCGTGTCAGATCGCCCGGAGCCGGTCAGCGCACGGCCGGGACCTCGGCGGACGCCCGCATGGGAGCCGTCCCGCCTTCTGGTGTCCCCTCCTCGACGGCTCCGCCTCGGGTGCGGAGTTTCGCGGCCAGTCCGTGGCGGGGCGCGAGCAGCCAGACGAGGGCGAACACCGCGGTGAGGACGACGACGACCGAGCCGCCGGCCGCGAGGTCGTAGGCGTAGCTGACGTACAGCCCGGCCAGGCTGCCGGCGCACCCGAAGAGAGACGCGAGCGCCGTCATCGCCCACAGTCGTTCGGTGAGGAGGCGGGCCGTGGCGGCCGGGGTGATCAGGAGGGCGAGGACGAGGATGTTGCCGACGGCCTCCAGGGACATCACGATGGTCGCGGTCACGGCCACGTACAGCGTCAGGTCGAGGGGAAGCACCGGGAGACCGGCCGCGCGTGCGGTCTCGCGGTCGAGGCTGACCGCCACGAGTTCCTTGCGGAGCGCGAGGACGACCGCGACGAGTACGGCGCCCATGGCCGCGACCCGCCAGATGTCGGCGTCGTCGACGGCGAGCACCTGCCCGAAGAGGAAGGACGACAGATCGGTCGTCCAGCTGTCGCGGGTCGAGACGAGCACGATGCCCAGGCCGAACGCGAAGGCGAAGAAGACGCCGATGACGGTGTCCTCCTTCAGTCTTCTGTTCTGGGAGACGAAGGCGATGAGGACCGCCGTCGTGACGCCGGCCGCCGCGCCGCCGAGGAGCAGGTTGCCCTCGAAGGCGTAGGCGAGCGCCACGCCCGGGAACGCGGAGTGGGCGACGGCGTCACCGATGAAGGCCATGCCCCGCAGGACGACGTAGACGCCGACGACTCCGCAGACCAGTCCGACGATCGCCGCGACGGTGAACGCGCGGCGCATGAAGGGCAGTTGCCACGGGTCGGCGAAGAAGGCGAGCAGGTCGGTCATGCCGCCACCTCCGCGCCGGCCGCGGCGGCGACGGCTCGGTCGAGTCCGAAGGCCCGCAGCATCTGGTCCGCGTCGGAGAGGAGTTCGGGTCCGCCTTCCGCGACGACCGTGCGGTTGAGCAGGACCACGCGGGTGCAGGTGCGGGCCGCGGCGGCCAGGTCGTGTGTGGTCATCAGCAGTCCTCGGCCCTCGGCCGCGAGGCGACCGAAGAGCTCGTTCAGCAGTTCCTGCGTGGGGACGTCCACACCGGTGAACGGTTCGTCCAGAAGCAGCAGCCTGGGCTCCGCGGCGAGCGCACGCGCCACCAGAACACGCTGGCGCTGTCCGCCCGACAGCTCGCCGATGGGGCGGCGTCGCAGTGCGGTCAGGCCGGCCCGTTCCAGCGCCTCGTCGGTGGCGGCGCGGTCGTGCGCCCGGGGACGTCGGAGCCAGCCGATCGTGCGGGTACGACCGCTGAGCACCGCACCGGCCACGTCGATGGGGAAGTCCCAGGCGAATTCGTGCCGTTGGGGTACGTAGCCGACCTGTCCTGGAGCTTCGACACGACCGGTCGCGGGCGAGGCGAGGCCGAGGACCGCGCGCAGGAGGGTGGTCTTGCCCGCGCCGTTCGGTCCGAGGAGGCCGACGAGTTCACCGGCCGCCACCGTCAGCGACGCGTCCCGTACGGCCGTTCGGCCGCCGAGGACGACGGAGACTCCTTCGACGCCGAGCAACTGCTCGGGGGCGCTCACGAGGTGCGCCTGCGGGTCAGTGCGACGGCACCCGCACCGGCCACGGCGAGCGCGGCCGCCGTACCGGCGAGCACCCACGTACCGTCCGATCCGGTGTTCGCCATGGCGCCGCCGGTGGGCGAACCGGAGCCAGCCGTGGTACCGCCGGTCGAATCGCCGGTGCCGCCGCCCGTCGCCCCGCCGGTGGGACCGCCCGTGGTGCCGCCGTCAGCCGCCCCACCGCCCGTCGAGCCGCCGGTCGAACCACCGGTCGTACCACCGGTCGTACCCCCCGTGGACCCTCCGGTCGAGCCTCCGCCCGTGCCGCCGGGCGTCACCTGGTTCGGGTCGCCCGAGCCCACGCTGAAGGCCAGCGTCTCCGTGTCGGTCGACCGGGAACCGTCGGCCAGTGTGGCCGACATCGTGAGCGTCAGTCGGTACACGCCCTCCTTGCCGAAGGCCCAGCCGCCGTGCGCGTGGGTGTTCTGCGGTACGCCGAACGTGTCCGGCACGCCGTCTCCGCTGTTGAAGCGGACGGTCGCGCCCGAAAGGCCGTCGTAGTTGTACAGCGCGAAGTTCCCCGGCCCGTCGGCCTTCGCCAGCTTGAACTCGACCTCGCCCCGCGTCGCTCCGGCCGCCATGTTGTCGGTGGACCAGCCGGGCCACAGCAGCCCCGGCTGCTGCACCTGGTCGAGGAGCCAGACCGGGTCGCCCGCCTTCCCGAGGAAGGCGAAGTCCTTGTTCGCCGGGATCGTCTTCTTCGCCCCCGGCTTGACGTGCAGGACGACCGACGAGGGCTCGCGCCACAGGGTCTTGCCCGGGACCGTGCCGTCCTTGACGTGGATCTGCAGCCTGCTGTCGACGACGCGCGCCGCGATGTCGATGTGTCCTTCGTCGAGGACCTTCTTCACCGTCTCGACCGGTTCGGCGGCCGGGAGCAGGTTCGGGGCCTGGGCCGCGACCTGCCGGCCGGTGGTCGGTGCGGGGACGGTTTCCACCGGCTGGACCGGCTCTCGACCGGGCTGAACGACCTCCTCCGGCACGGGCTGCGGCTGCGGCTGCGGCTGCGGCTGAGCGAGGGCCGCGTCCCCGACCCGTACCGTGTACGTGGTCTCGGCGACCAGAGGCGGTCCCTCCGTCTCCCCCGGCGTCCGGGCCGTGAAGGTCAGCGTGTACGTTCCGGGCGCGTCGAACGACCAGCGGGTCGCGCCGCGCGCCGCCGCCGGCAGGTCGTACCCGTCGGGCAGCCCGTCCGCACTGTCGAACCGTACGAGGGGCTCATCGCCGGCCTCTCCGATCTCGGCGCCGTTCGGCTCGGTGACCCGGAGGATGCCCGGCCCCGCGAGGCCGGTCAGCGACCAGTGCACCGAGCCCGAGGGCAGCCGGGTCGTGTCCCATTCCGGGTTCAGCTCCCAGCGGTACGCGCCGTCCGGCCCGACCACCTTGTGGGTGTCGTCGACGTCGATCACCCCGCCCTCCCCCAGGCTGAGCACGCCGTCGGTGAGCGTGACGGCCGCGACGACGAGCGGGGGCGCGGGCGGGACGGTCATGGCCGTTCCTCCGAGCGCGAGCGCTCCCGCCGCCGCGAGGGCGACCCTGCTGTTGCGTACGAGCCTCATCGGGCCCCACTCCCCTCGCGGCCCAGGCAGCGGGCCAGTTCGTTCGCGTTGTGGCGCATCATCGCGACGTAGTCGTGGATCTTGTCGTCGAAGGAGTCGCCGTAGACGGTGCAGATGCCGACGCCCTCGTCCTCGGCGACCCGGCGCAGGACGTCCGCCCGTGCGGCGAGGTTCGGCTCCAGGAACACGGCCGGGACCTTCTTCTCGCGGATCGTGGCGCGGAGCGCGGCGATCTCCGCGGCGCTCGGCTCGCGGCTGGGCACGGGGACGACGAAGCCGGCCACCTCCATGCCGTAGGCGTGGGCCAGATAGCCGAAGGCGTCGTGGGTGGTGATCAGCTTGCGGTTCTCGGCCGGGACGGCGGCGAGCTTTCCGGCCACTTCGTCGTCGAGCGCGCCCAGTTGCTTCAGGTAGCGCGCCGCGTTGCGCTCGTACGCGGCCTTGCCCTCGGGGTCGGCCGTGATGAGCTCGGCCTCGATGCGGCGGACGTACGCCTCGGCATTGGCCACGTCCTCCCAGGCGTGCGGGTCCATCTCGCCGTGCACGTGCTTGCCGATGACCGCCTGCGGCAGCACCCAGATGTCGGCGCCCGGACGCCCCAGGAAGCGGTACGTCTCCTCCTTGGGCACGGCCGCCTTCGCCCGGTCGGGGACGGAGAGCACGACCGCGTCGGCCCGATGCCGGGTGCGCCGCCCGGTCCTGGGATCGTCGGAACGCACCTGGACGGTACGGGTCTGCGCGTTGACGGCGATGTCGGCGTGCCCGCCGTCCAGGACGGTCCTGCCCGGGGGGCCGTGGGTGCCGCCGACGACGAACGTGAGGGTGCCGCTCGCGAGGGGCGCCGTCCTCCCGTCCAGGGTCTCCGTGCGCCCCTCGACGGTCAGGCGGTACGTACCGGGCTTGCTGAACGCCCAGTTGACGTGGGTGTGGGCCTCCGGCGGCAGAGCGAAGGAGTCCTTCGCGTCGAAGCCGTCCGTGGAGTCGATGGAGATCTGCGGGGTGCCGAGGGTGTCGGTCAGGTAGACGTGGAGGTCGCCCGGACCTTCGAGCCTCGTCGCCGTGGTGCGGACCTGGGACCCGTCGCCCGCGACCTCGCCCTCGACGGCCCACCCCAGCCACAGCACGTCGAGGCCGAGGTCCTCCTTGAGCTTGATGACCGAGCCGCCGTACTGCTCCAGCTTCTCGCTGATCGGCACCTTCGGGGTCTTCTCGGGTGCGTTGGTGTGGATCATCTTCATGATGCCGGGCTCTTCGAGGAGCAGCCCGTTGCTGAAGATCAGGTCCGACTTCGCGATCCTGGCGGCGTCGCCGGGGCTCGGCTCGTACGAGTGGGGGTCACCGTGGTGCGGGACGATGGAGGTGACGTCGACCCGCTCGCCGCCCACGTTGCGCACCAGGTCGGCGATGATCGCGGTGGTCGTGGAGACGGTGAGTTCGGCGTCCTCGCCTTCCTTGCCCGGTCCGGCGCCACAGCCGGACACGAGCAGGGCGGTCGCGAGGGCGGCGGCAGTGAGGGCGCCCGTGCGGCGGCGGTGGCTCATCGGACCGCCCGCTTCCGCCGGACGACCACGACGGCCGTGACGCCCGCCGCGAGCGCGGCGGCCGCGAGTCCGGCGGGCAGGGCCGCGCCGGCGCCGGTCGACGCCAGGCGGCCGGCGCCCGCGTTCGCCACGGTGGAACCGTCGTCTCCCGTGGGGAAGTCCGGAGCGGGCGTGGCGGCGGGGGTTGTCGACGCCGTCGGGCTCGCGGTGGGGGTCGGCGGCTCGGCGGGAGGGGCGGACGGGCTCGTCCCGATGGTGGGCGTCTCGGACGGGCTCGTCGTGACGGTGGGCGTGGCGGACGGTGTGGGAGTCGCAGAAGGCGATCCCGTACTCGGCGTGGGCGTCGGCGTCGGCGTCGGCGTCGGCGTCGGTCTGGGCGTCGGGTTCGTGCCGTCGCCCGGTACGACCGTCCCCGGGTCGACGTCGTCCCCGACGACGACGGCCAGCGTCTCCCGGTCGGAGACCGTGGCACCGGACGGCAAGGTGGCGGTCATCTGCATCGTGATGCGGTACACGCCCTCGGCGTTGAAGATCCACAGCGGGTGGGCGTGGGTGAACGCGGGGAGGTCGACCGCACCCGGGTCGGTCTTCGCGCTGTCGACGGTGACGCCGATCTTCACCCCCAGGTCGGGGTCGTCGGCCCACTGCCCGAGGACGAACCGGCCCGGTCCCTCGATCTTCGGGAAGGTGACCTTCACCCCGCCCGCCACGTCCGCGGGCAGGATCTCCAGGGTGTTCCAGCCGGGCCAGAGCAGCCCTTCCTTCACCTCGAAGTCCTTGTCGACCCACAGGCTGCCGCCCGGTTCGCCGAACCCCTCGAACTGCGGGACCTCCTCGCGCGGCGGGATGACGATCTCGTGGCGGGGGTCGAAGTGCAGCAGCACGTCGGAGGGTTCGCGCCAGACGAGCGAGCCCGGCACCGTCCCGTCCTTGATCCTGAACTCCAGCTGCCCGTTCCTCAGCCTGGCCGCCAGGTCGAGGTGGCCGCCGTTCAGGACGGTGCGCTCTCCGGGGGGTGCCTCCCTCGGTGGCGTGTCGGCCGCGTGCGCGAGCGGGGCCGCGGAGAGCAGCGACAGGGCGACCGCGAGGGTGGCGGCTCGTACGGGACGGGGTGCGATGGGGGCCCGCATGGCGGGGCGTCTCCTTCGGGGCTGGGAACGACGGACCACGGCCGCGCCGGGGGCGGTTCGAACGGCGGGCACGGCCCGCCCCCGGCGCGGGGCTTGTGACGCGGGTCGGGGTCAGCCGACCTGGAAGGTGTACGTGGCGGAGGTCGGTCCGACCGGGGTGCCGTTCGTGAGGGTGCCGCTCACCTGGAAGGTGGCGGTGTACGAACCGGCCTTGGTGAAGACCCAGTTGGCGTGGTCGTGCTCGCCGGCCGCGACGTCCTTGCTGTTGGTGAGCGTCGCGTCGCCGCTGTCGTAGGAGCGGTTGCTCTTCGGGCAGAGGCCGTTCTTGTAGACGGTGAGCTTGCCCGGGCCGCTGACGGAGGTGAGCTTGACCTGCACCTTGTCGTTCTGGAAGACGCCGGTGGAGAGGTGCTCGCCGGAGATGCCGGGCCAGAGCAGGGTGGTGTTCTCGACCTGCGGCAGGCGGTACACGGTGGTGCCGGCCGTACCCAGGTGGCTGTAGCAGGTGCCGCTCGGCACGGTGTACGCGGAGGCCGGCAGGGCCTGGAGGACGACGTCCGCCGGGGCGTACTCGACGTCCGGGGTGACCGACTCGTCGTGGACGTGCAGGTCGAGGCCGGCCCCGTCGTACTCGACGTCGAGGACGTCGACGTGCCCCTTGGAGAGGGTTGTCCCGGCGGCGTGTGCGGCGGTCATTCCGCCGACGGCGATGGCCGCGGCAATGGAACCGGCAACGGTGAGAGTGCGCGTGAAGGCACGCAAAAGAAGCCCCCCTTGGGCAGAGATTGAGCATGACAAGAACAAGTAAGACGATAATCGTTTTCATCTAGGGGTTGCAAGTGTCCCCTGGGGCACCCGTTACGAAAGGGACGCACTCACGCCTGTGCCGGCCGCCCTCCGGGGGAAGGCGGCCGGCACAGTGCGCGGATGCGGTCAGCGACTCGCGTACGGGAGGAGTGCCATCTCGCGGGCGTTCTTGATGGCGGCGGCGAGGGACCGCTGCTGCTGGGCCGTCACGCGGGTGACGCGCCTGCTGCGGATCTTGCCCCGGTCGGAGATGAACTTGCGCAGCAGGTCGGTGTCCTTGTAGTCGATGTACGTGATCCCGGCCGCGTCGAGCGGGTTGGGGCGGGACTTGGCGGGCTTGCGGGCTTCGGCGCGTCGAGCCATGGCGGCTTCTCCTTGTGTGATCGGGCGGTTCGCTTCGTACGGCGGTGCGTCAGGCGGCGTCGAGGAGGGGAGCGAAGGCGGCGGGCAGTCGCTTCCAGGCCTCGGGTCCCGACGCGTACTCCGCGTCGGTCAGCAGACAGGAGTCGAGGAGCTGTTCCAGCCCGTCCCGGTCCAGGCCGGGCGAGGTGAAGACGAGGTGCTGGCAGCAGTCGCCGTGTTCGGGATGCCAGTCGAGCGCCGCCGCCGCACGGCGCACGGGAGGAACCATCTCCCAGGCCGCGTCGGGCAGCGACGCCAGCCAGGGCCCGGCGCTCTCCACGCACAGCGCTCCGCCGGCCGCGTCCCAGGCGAGCAGCGTGTCGGGGCGGTCGGCGAGCCAGAAGCGGCCGCGGCTCCGCGCCGCCGCGCAGCACAGGTCCTCGAGTGCCTGATAGAGGCGCTCGGGGTGGAAGGGCCGCCGGCGGTGCCAGACGAACGTGGCGACTCCGGCCTCGTCCGCCTCCTGGGGCAGCAGCGCGCACGCCGGGTGCTGGGCGGCCGCGGCGGCCTCGACGTCGAAGCCCGCGAGCGCGGCCCTGGCGAGTTCGGCGGAGGCGGCCGGTACGCGGCGGGCGGTGGGATGCAGCTGGGCGAGGAGGGCGTGGTCCTCCTCGTCGGCCTCGTCGCTGTCGACCACGGCGAGGACGGGGGCGTACTCGAGCTGGCGGGCCCAGGTGTCGCCGACGGTCCGCTGGTCGGTGGCGGCGGCGGCCAGCCCGGCCTCGGCCAGATCGTCCCCGTTCCCGAGATAGGGCAGGACGAGTGCGGGGTCCACGGCGGTGATCACGCTCGTCACGGCCAGACGGTCACCACCGTGTCCGGCGATGACCTCCGCCATGGCCTTGGGTTCGACCGAGTCCCACAGTTCGACGACGGCCAGCCGGGTGAGGCCGCTGTCGGCCATGCGCTCCAGCTCGGGGACGAGGTCCTCGCGCAGTGCGCAGCAGGCGCAGTCGTTCACGAGCGGCGTCTCGCCGCTGGAGACGGGGCCGGAGGCGTCGCGGACGAGGCGGAGCACGGTGCCGTCGGGCGCCGAGGCCAGGTCGTGGTGCAGTGCCACGCTCCCCGGAACGGCTCGCAGGAGGCGTTCGACGACCTCCTTGCGGGCGTCGGAGTGCAGCCCGGCGACGATCACGACCGGGAGCTGCTGATCGCGCGCCATCAGCGGGCCCCGTAGCGGCGCTCGAAGCGTTCCACGCGGGCCGTGCCCGTACGGGAGGGGTGGCCGGCGGGGTCGCGGAGGAGGACGGGCCCGTGGGCGTGGTGGATGCCGGGCTTCATGGCAGGAGCCTTTCGAGGGTGGGGTGGGGACGGGGAAGGGGCGGCGTCAGCGCTCTTCGCGGAAGTCGACGTGGCGTCGGCCGACGGCGCGGATCTCGGTGCGCGCCATGCCAGGTACTATATGGCAACGATTTTCATTTTCGACAAGCTCGGCCCTTGAGAAAGGCGGCACAGCCATGTCAGCCCACTGCCAACTGACCGGCACCAAGCCGGGATTCGGCAATGCCATCTCCCACTCGCACCGGCGTACGTCACGACGCTTCGACCCCAACATCCAGCGCAAGCGCTACTGGCTGCCCAGCGAGGGACGTCACGTCCGTCTCACCCTGAGCGCCAAGGCCATCAAGACCATCGACACCATCGGCATCGAGGCCGCTGTGGCGCGGATCCGCGCGCGGGGAGGGAAGGTCTGATGGCGAAGAAGAGCAAGATCGCGCAGAACGAGAAGCGCAAGGAGGTCGTCCAGCGCTACGCCGCACGGCGGGCCGAGCTGAAGGAGATCATCCGGCGCCCGTCCACCACTCCGGCCGATCGGGCGGCCGCCCAGGAGGAGCTCCGTCGGCAGCCGCGGAACGCCAGCGCCACCCGCGTCCGCAACCGGGACAGCGTGGACGGCCGCCCCCGAGGCTTCCTGCGCAAGTTCGGGCTCTCGCGCGTACGGACACGCCAGCAGGCCCACGCGGGATTCCTGCCCGGAGTGACCAAGTCATCCTGGTAGACACCCCCTTCAGCCCGGCCGCAGGACTCTGCGGCCGGGCTGAGACGCTCGGCGTGGTCGAACAGCCGGCCCACGGGGGGCTGTTCGACCACCGCCCGTACGAGCGCGTGGCGGCATGAGCCGCCTACGGCCTCGTCGCCGCCGTCCTGCGCGCCGACGTCTCCGTGAGGGAGACGGTGAACGGGTGGCGTGGCCGTGCCAGCACCTCTCCGGTCGGCCCCTGCTCGACGAGTTCACCGGCGTTCAGTACGGCGATGCGAGTCGCCAGGGCCGCTACGTCGAGGTCGTGAGTGATCAGCACGACGGTCAGGTCCGGGCGGTCGCGCCGAAGGTCTGCGAGCACGTTCAGCAGGGCCCGCCGGGTCACCGTGTCGAGGCCGGAGGTGACCTCGTCGCAGATCAGCACTCTCGGCCGGGCCGACAGGGCACGTGCCAGCGCGGCGCGCTGGAGCTCGCCGCCCGACAACCGCCCCGGCCGGCGCCCCACGAGCTCGCGGGAGAGGCCGAGGGTGGTCAGGACGGCCAGTGCCTCGCCCCGGGCCTCGGCCGGCGGCGTCCCCCGCAGCCGGACCGCCGTGCGTGCCACCTGGTCCAGGACCGGGCGGTGTTCGTCGAATGCGGCTCGCGCGTCCTGGAAGACGTACTGCACCGCGGCCAGCTGTTCCGGGGACCTGGCGCGCAGGCTTCGGGGCAGCGGCATCCCGTCGAGCAGGACCTCGCCCTCATGGTCGCGGTGGAGCCCGGCCAGGCAGCGGGCGAGTGTGGTCTTCCCGCTGCCGGAGCGGCCGACGACGGCCAGGCACGCGCCGGCGTCGAGGGTGAGCTCGTCGGCGCGGAGCACCGGGATCCGGCCGTGCCGGGCGGTGAGGTCGCGGACCTGGAGCACGGCTTCGCCCCGGCCGGCCGCCGGTGGGGATGCGGAGCCCCGTGCATCCGCGAGGAGCTCTCGGGTCCACGGGTGTCGCGGTGCTCGCCAGAGCCGTTCGACCGGTCCCGACTCCACCACCCGGCCCTCGCGCATCACCAAGACGTCGTCGGCCAGTGCCCGTACGACATCCAGATCGTGGCTGAGCAGCAGCACCGCGATGCCTTCTCGGGCGACCTTGGCGAACTGGTCGACGATGCGCTGTTTCGTCAGTGGGTCCTGTCCGGTGGTCGGCTCGTCGGCCACCACGAGCCTGGCCCCGAGGAGCAGGGCCTGGGCCAGGACGACGCGCTGTTGCTGACCGCCCGACATCTGATGGGGGTAGCGGCGCAGGAGCGCCTCGCCCTCCTCGATCTGAGCCAGCGACAGGGCCTGTGCGATGCGCTCCCGGGCGGCGGCCCCGCGTGCGGCTCGGGGCAGTGCCCGTACCCGGGCGCGGGCGATGTCCCACAGGAGGGCGCCGGCCCGCCGGGCGGGGTTGAGGACGGAGCCCGGGTGCTGGGGTACGTATCCGACGAGGCCGTCGGCGACGCGGACCTCGCCGCTCACTCGTGCGCCGGCGGGGTACTCGCCGAGCAGCGCGAGTCCGGTGGTCGTCTTGCCGCTGCCGGACGCGCCGACCAGCGCGGTGACCTTCCCGGGCGGGATCCGGAGGCTGACCCCGTCCACGATCGTCCGGCCGCCGATGCCGACCCGTAGATCCCTGAGTTCGGCGACCGCGTTCACGTGCGTTTCCTCTTCTGCAGTACGGCGTCGACGAGCAGGTTGCTCCCCATGGTCAGGGCGACGATCAGGAGGGCGGGCACCACCACGGCCCAGGGCTGCACGAACAGTCCTGTGCGGTTGCGGTCCACCATCACGGCCCAGTCGGGGGCGTCCGGCGCGACCCCGACACCGAGGAACGCGGCCGTCGCCACCAGGTAGAGCACCCCAGTGAGCCGTACTCCCGCGTCGGCGGCCAGGGTGCGCGCGACCGACCTGCCGACGTACCCGAAGGCGATGCGCCACCAGCTCTCCCCCTGCATGCGCAGCGCTTCGACCGCCGGGCGGGCGGCGACCTCAGCGGCCGCAGCCCGCACGATCCGGGCCGCGTCCGGGATGTTGACGAACGCGACGAGCAGCGCGAGGCCCGCCGCTCCCGGGGTGATGACGGCCGCCACCAGCAGGATCATCAACAACGACGGCACGGCGAGGAGTACGTCCAGCGGCCGCATCAGCAGCTCCTCCAGCCATGTCCGGTGGGTGAGCGCGCTGATCAGTCCGAGGGGCAGCGCCACCAGGTAGGCGAGGGCCGTCGCGGCGAGCGCGACCAGCACCACGGAGCGTCCGCCCAGCAGAACCTGGTGCCCCGTGTCGCGGCCGGTGAAGTCGGTGCCGAGCCAGTGTCCGTCGCCGAGGGTGAAGGAGGCGGCGCGCGGACCGGGTTCACCTGCGAGCAGAGGCCCCAACAGGGCCAGTGTGAGGGGCACGCCCACGAGGACCGCGCCCAGTGCGCGGCGTGACCTCATGCCGCCACCCCCGCCCGGGGGGCGAATCGACGGGTGACCAGGTCGGCGCCGAGGTTGAGCACGACGGTGGTGACTCCGAAGACCACCGCCAGGCCCTGCACCACGGGCACGTCGCGCTCCGCGACGGCGTTCATCAGTACGGTGCCGAGTCCGGGGATCACGTACAGCGCCTCCACGACGATGACGCCGCACAGCAGCCAGTCGATGGTGCGCGCCAGCTGCTGGGCGGCGGGGGTGATCGCGTTCGGCAGCGCGTGGGTGTAGCGGACGCGGGCGCCCGGGACGCCGTAGCGCCGTGCGTGGAGGGCGTACGGCGAGGCCAGTGCGTCGATCATGCCGGCCCGTACCAGGCGGGCCAGGGAGCACACGGGGCGGGACAGGAGGACGAGAACGGGCAGGACCAGGGCCGCCGGGTGGGCGAGCAGATCCGTGCCGTATCCGACGGCGGTCGGCGGCAGCCAGCCCAGCCGCAGGGCGAAGACGGTGACGAGCAGCACGCCGAACGCGAACTCCGGTACGGCGTACACGCCGAGCGTCACCGAGCTGACGAGGCGGTCCACGAGCCGCCCCTCGTGGCGGGCGGCCAGCACGCCGAGGCCGACCCCGACGGGCAGCAGCAGGACCACCGTGAGGGCCGTGAGGGTCAGCGTCGGCCCGAAGCCGTCGGCGATGTACGTGGCGACGGGGCGGCCGGAGGTGAGGGAGACGCCGAAGTCGCCGTGCAGCAGTCCTGCCGCCCACTCGGCGAGCCGCTCGTGCGCGGGCCGGTCCAGGCGCATGGCCGCACGGATGGCGTCGATCCGTTCCGGATCGGGCTGGTCGCCGGCGAGGGCCACGGCGGCGTCGCCCGGCAACGCCTCGGTGAGGGCGAAGACGAGCAGCACGACGGCCGCCGTCTGCCCCAGGCCGAGCAGCAGCCGCCGGGCGAGCCAGGAGCGGAGTCCGCTCACGCCAGCCACACCTTGTCGAAGCGCGCCCAGTCGAGGGAGTTGGCCGGCGCCTTCGTCTCGACGCCGTGGACCGTGCGGGCGGTGCCGATGATCCAGTCGGCGAAGCCCCAGATCAGGAATCCGCCCTCGGCGTGCAGGCGGCGCTGCATCCGCTCGTAGACCGCGGCGCGTGCCGTCTTGTCCCTGGTGGACTGCGCCTGCTGGTACAGGGCGTCGAAGTCCTTGTGGTGCCACTTGGTCGCGTTGGTGGTGGACCCGGTGAGCAGGCGCTGGGAGATGTGCGCCTCGATGGGCATCGCTCCCGAGCGGTAGGAGGCGAGGACGCCGGAGTCGAGGATGTCCTTCCAGTAGCTGTCCTTGCTGCCGGTCCTGATCGTGACGGTGACACCGGCCTTGGCGGCCTGGTCGCGGAAGATGGCCGCGGCCTCGGTGAATCCGGCGGCGACGGGCGAGGTGTCGAGGGTGACCTCGAGCCCTTCGGCGCCCGCCTGCTTGAGCAGTGCCCTGGCGCGGTCGAGGTCCTGTGTCCGCTGGGGCAGGGAGGAGGGGTAGTACTCGTAGCCCTTGCCGAAGAGGTCGTTGCCGATCTCTCCGGCGCCGGAGAGTGCCCCGTCGACCAGTTCCTTGCGGTCGGCGATCAGGAAGAACGCCTCGCGGACCCGCTTGTCGTCGAACGGCGGCCGGTCGGTCTTCATGACGAAGCCCTGCATGGCGCTGTTCCGCAGCCGGACGATCTGGATCGTGCCGTTCTTCTCGTGGGCGCGGGCGGTGGTCGGGTTGAGCTCGTGCGCGTACTCGATCTGGCCGCCCAGAAGGGCGTTGACGCGTGCGGACTCCTCGTTGGCGACGAGGAACTCCACCTCGTCGAGGTGCGGGGCACCGTCCCAGTAGGCGTCGTTGCGCCGGAAGACGGCGGACTTTCCGGGGGCGAAGGAGACGAAGCGGAACGGCCCGCTGCCGATCGGGTTCCTGTCGAAGTCCTGCGCGCCGTCGGGGACGATGTACGCGCCGAAGGCCGCGAGCACGTTGGGGAATTCGGCGGTCGGTCGCTTGAGGACGAACTCGACCGTCCGCTCGTCGAGGGCCCGGCTGGCCTTGAGGTCGATGGGCTCCAGCGACGCCTTGGCACGGAACGCCTTCGCGGGGTCGGCTATGCGGCGGTAGCTGTACAGGACGTCCTGGGCGGTGACGGGCTTGCCGTCGTGGAAGGTCGCCTTGCGCAGCGTCACCTTCCAGCGCACCAGTCCGGCGTCGGGCTCCCACGCCGAAGCGAGGCGGGGCCGGGCGGAGAGGTCGGGTCCGTGGTCGGCGAGCTTGTCGAAGAGCGCCTTGGCCCGGGCGGCGTCGGCGAAGAGGTTGGCGAGGTGCGGGTCGAGGGTCTCGCCGGCGCCACCGCCGGCGAAGGCCGCGCGGAGTCGCCCGCCGCGCCGCGGCGCGCTGTCCGCCTGGCTGGAGTCGGTGGCGTCGGCGGGACCGGAGCCGGCGCAGCCGGTGAGGGCGAGGGCGCCGAGGCCGGCGATGCCGCCTGCGGCGGCGAGGAAGCCCCGGCGGCGCGGTCCCGGGTAGCGGGATGCGTCGACGGAGGAGACGGGCGTTTCGGGCATGGCGTGTCCTTGTGACGAGCGGCTGGGGGCGTGGAGGACACACGGGAAGGAACGCCTTCGCCGGGCGGTCCCGCCTTGACGAGCCGCAACGTTATCGATAATCGTTTTCATTGTCATCTAACTGGCCGTCGCCGGCCGGTTCGTCGGCATGACCGACGGAGGAGGCCCGGCGAGCCGCGCCTCACCGACAAACCCGACACAGGAGACCCGTGATGGCCGATGCCTCACCACACCACCCGTACACCCTGGGTCCGGCCACGACCGCCGACGTCGAGGGGGCGCGGCGCCTCATGCTCGACACCTTCTACCGGGAGTTCGGCTACGGCTACGTCCCGGCGTGGCACGGCGACGTCGTGGACATCCAGGGCACCTATCTGGACGATCCTCGCCACATCCTGCTGGTGGCCACGCTCGACGGCGAGGTCGTGGCCACCACCGGCATTCGGTCGGGAGGACCCCGTCACCCGCCCCACCCGCGCCGGCTCGCCGACCGCTATCCCCCGGTGACCACCGCCCAACTGGTCCGGGTCTACGTCCATCCCGACCATCGCCGGCACGGCCTGGCGCGGGCCCTCGTGGACAGGGCGTGCCGTTTCGCCGCCGCGACGCCCGGCTACGACAGCGTCTACCTGCACACCAACGTCCGGGTGGCGGGCGCCGAAGCCTTCTGGCGGAGCATGGCCAAGGAGGTCTTCGACGCCCGCACGACCGGCGAACACGGCCCCGGCGTCGACACCGTCCACTTCGAGATCCCCCTGCCGCATGGATAAGCGGCGGCGCGTGAGTCCAGGGAGCCGCTACTTTCGAACGAGGGGACGCTCAGCCATGCCCGGAACGTGGATACGACGCGGGGCCGCCGCGGCAGCGGCGACCTGCCTCCTGCTCCTGTCCGGCGCCTGCAGTGCGCCCGGCGGCGCGGACGGTGCGCCGCCCCGGACCGCGGCGCGCGGCGCTCAGGCCGCCAACGCCAGGCCGCTCACGGCTCTGCGGGACGGCGGCGAACTGCGTCTGCCCGTGGACGCGTTGCCGGCCAACTACAACCCGATCCAGGTCAACGGCGCGCGGGTGGTCACCTGGCAGCTCGCCGAGGCGATCCTGCCCCGGACCTTCGACGACGGACCGGACGGCGAACCCGTGCTGAACCGCTCCTTCTTCGATGCGGCCGAGCTGACCTCGACAGCCCCCCAGGTGATCACGTACACGATCGCCGAGGGCGCCGTCCGGAGCACCGGCCGCCCGCTGTCCTGGGAGGACCTGCGCGGCCAGTGGCAGGCGCTCAGCGGGGCCGACACCGCGTACGAGGGCTACCACCACGTCGGCTACGCGGACATCTCCTCGGTACGGCGCGGCCGCTCGGACCGCGAGGCCGTGGTGACGCTGCGGCGGCCGTTCGCCGAGTGGCAGGGGTTGTTCTCCCCGCTCCTGCCCAAGGAGGTGACCGCCACTCCGGCCGCCTTCAACACCGGGTGGCTGGAGTCTCCGGCCATCACGGCGGAGCCGTTCGCGGTCGACCGGATCGACAAGAGCGGGAAGGTGATCACGCTCCGGCGCAACCCGGCCTGGTGGGCACAGAGGCCTCCGCTGGACCGGATCGTGCTGCGGGTCCTCGACCCGGCCGCACGCGCCGACGAGCTCGCCAACCACGGCATCGACCTCTACCCGATCGGCGCAGATCTGGACCTGTACACCCGCGCCCGGTCGATGCCCGGCGTGGAGATCCGGCAGGCCCCGGAGCGGCTCGCCGGCCAGGTCACCTTCAACGGGGCGGCGGGCGCGCCGCTGGCCGACGAACGCCTGCGCCGGGCCGTCGCGCAGGCCGTCGATCCGCAGGCGATCACCAGCGCCCTGCTCGGACGGATCGTGCCCGGCGCGCAGCCGGGGGCCTGGGTTCGTACGGCTTCGAGCGCGCCGGGTACCTGAAGTGACCCGCCCCCGGGATGCGGGCGCGGTGGTTCCGCGACTGCTGCGGCGGCGCACCTGGGGCGAGTGGTGGAGAGCGGCCGGACCCGCGACGTACTGGAACGGCCCCGCCACCCGTACACCCGCGCCCTGATCGACGCCTCCCCCACCCTCGATCCGGTACGGGAGCGGAACCGCGAGCGGATCGTGCTGTACGGCGATCCGGTGACGCCGGCCGGTACGGACACGGCCTGCGCGTTCCGGCACAGGTGCCCCCTGCTGCCCTCGCTCGACTCCGCCCTCCGGGGGCTGTGCGAGGGCGTGCGACCGGGCCTTGCCCGGAACGGCCCGCGCGGCGATGGCCGCGGTCGACTCGTCGCGTGCCATGCGGACCTGTAGAAGCGGCGGGTCGCATTCCACAGTTGAAAACGATTCTCGTTACGGATTACGCTCGCGTTGTTTCCTCCGGCGCTCCTCAGCCCTGCCGGGAGAACACCCATGACGAGAAGACCAGGAGTTCGCACCTCCATGAGCACTCCGCTGTATCTCGCACCACGAATCGAACCCAGGCTCGCCTCCCTGCTCGACGAGGCGGGGTTCCTGCACGAGCTCCTGCACGCCCTCGGCTCACCGCTCAACCTCGTCCTGCCGGACGGCATCGCCGACAACGTCGACCGCTTCCAGCAGGTCTACGACCGGCACCGGCTGGCCGGGAACATCTACTTCGCGCACAAGGCCAACCGCTCCAGCGCCCTCGTCCGGCGCCTCGCCGCCACCCGGGCGCACATCGACATCGCCTCGCTCGGCGAACTCCAGCACGCCCTGGGCTGCGGCTTCGCCCCGGACCGGATCATGGCGACGGGCCCCAAGAGCCCCGAGTTCCTGTGGCTCGCCGCACGCACCGGAGTCACCGTCAACGTGGACTCGGTCGACGAACTCGCCCAGCTCGCCGAGCTGGTGGAGCGGCACCGGCTGCCGCAGGCGCGCGTGCTGCTGCGCCTGTCGGACTTCGAGAGCACCGGCGTGACCGTGCTCAGCCGGCGCAGCCGCTTCGGCACACCCGCCGGCGCGGCCACCGGGCTGCTCGACCTCCTGGACAAGCACCGGGAGTCACTGGACCTGATCGGGGTGGCGTACCACCTCGACACCATCGGTCCCGCCGAGAAGGCGACCGCCTTCGAGGGCTGCATCCGGGTGCTCAACGAGTGCGCGGCCCGTGGCTTCCGGCCCCGTGCGGTCGACATCGGCGGCGGCTTCGGCGTGGACTACCTCGCCGACGGCGCGCAGTGGGAGGCGTACACCTCCGAGCTGACGAGCGCGGTGCTCGGCCGGCGGACCCCGCTGACCTGGCAGGGGCACGGCTACGGGCTGCGCAACGACGCCGGGACCGTACGCGGAGCGCTGGGGCTCTATCCGGCGCACCGGCCGGTGTCCGGGCCGCGGTACTTCGACGAACTCCTCGCCGCCCGGGGGCCGTCGCTGGGCCGGCCGCTGGCCACGCTGCTCCTGGAGAACCTCTACGACCTGCACGTCGAGCCGGGGCGCGCCCTGGTCGACCAGTGCGGTGTCGCGCTCGCGCGCGTCCTCGAAGTCCGTGACACCCCGGCCGGGGAGACGTTCGTCCGGCTGGAGATGAACGCGTCGGACGTGAGTCTGGAGGAGCACGGCGTCCTGATGGACCCGGTGCTCGTCCGCCGCCCGGGGAGCCGGGGCGCTGCCGGCGTGGGCGGTCCGGTCGGGGTGTACCTGATCGGGAACCTCTGCCTGGAGGCCGACTTCATCACCCGGCGCCAGGTGTTCCTGCCGGAGCTGCCGCAGCCGGGCGACCTGCTCGCCTTCGCCAACACGGCCGGCTACTTCATGGACTTCAGCGCCGATCACGCGCTGCACCAGCCCGTGGCCCGCAAGGTCGCTGCGTACCAGGACGGCGCCGACTGGCGCTGGTGCCTGGACGAGAACTACTGGCCGAACCACTGTACGGGGGAAGACTGTTGAGGTACGACTCGATCACCGAGGTCATCGGTGACACACCGCTCGTGCGCATAGCGCCGGAGATACACGGCCTGCGGAACATCGATCTGTACGCCAAGCTCGAAATGCTCAACCCCTTCGGATCCGTGAAGGACCGCGCCGCCTGGAACATGGCGCAGCCGCTCATCGCCGAGGACGACGACCAGCGGCGGCGCACGGTCGTCGAGCTCTCCAGCGGCAACACCGCCAAGGCCCTGGCCGTCATCGCCGGCATGCACGGGCTGCCGTTCAAGAGCGTCACCAACCGGATGAAGGTCCCGGAGATCAAGGACCTGCTGCTCCTGCTCGGCGCGGAGATCGAGGAGCTGCCCGGACAGGCCGAGTGCCTGGACCCGACGAACACCGAGGACCCGCTCACCAAGATCCACCACATGCTGTCCGCCGAGGCCGACAGCTACATCCACACCGACCAGTACTACAACCCGCGGAACGTCGAGGCGCACCACACCGCGACCGGGCCGGAGATCGTCAAGGATCTCGACGGCGCGGCCCCGGACTACTTCATCGCCGCCGTCGGCACCGCGGGCTCGTCCACCGGCACCGCCCGCGCCCTGCGCGAACACGACCCGAACGTCGGCGTGCTCGGCCTGGTCGCCCACAAGTCGGACTTCATCCCCGGCATCCGCAACATCGACGAGGTCCACGAGGTGGGCCTGTTCGACCCGGCCACGTACGACACGATCGAGTCGGTGTCCGCCGACGAGGCGATCGACGGGATGCTCACCCTGGTCCGCCGCTGCGGGATGCTCGCCGGACCGACGGGCGGCGCCGCCTACTTCGGAGCCGTACGCCATCTGCGCGGAATCGACGCCGAGTTGGCGGAGCGCAAGACCGCCGTCTTCATCGTGTGCGACCGGGTCGAGAGCTACATGAGCTACGTAAGGCAGCGCCGGCCGGAGCTGCTGCGGCAGCCCGCCCGCCGCAACTCCGTCGCCGCCCTGACAGAGGCGGAAATCGCGGCCGCCCTCACGATCCCGACCGGGGAGGCCCGTCGGTGGATCGCCGACGCGCGGCCCCTGGTCGTCGACCTGCGGGGTGCGTTCGCCTTCGACGCGCTGCACATCCCCGGCTCGGTCAACATCGTCGACGAGATCTTCGCGGAACTCCTCCACGGCGGGCTGCCGTTCGGCCGCAAGCAGCCGGTGCTGCTCGCCTGCCCGGTCGGCGAACAGTCGGTGAAGTACGCGGCGCTGCTCACCCGGATGGGGCACACGGACGTGCGCAGCCTGGAGGGCGGGATCATCGCCTGGCGCGACGCCGGCGGCCCGCTGGTGAGGGACTGACCATGAGCGTCGACACCACACCCGCCACCGCTTCCCCGACCGCCGGACTGCTCTCCTGGCAGCGGGACCTGCATGCGCAGTTCCCCATTGTCACCGCTCACCCGGACGTGCGCTACCTCGACAGCTCCGCCACCGCGCAGAAGCCGCAGGCGGTCCTCGACGCCGTCCACCACTACCTGACCACCAGCAACGCCAACGCGGGGCGCGGCACCTACCCGTGGGCGAACCGCACGACCGAGCTGATCGAGCGGGCCCGCGACCGGGTCAAGGCGTTCTTCCACGACCCCGACCCTCGGCGCTCCCGGGTGCACTTCACCAGCGGCACCACCGAAGGTCTGCGGACCGTCGCCCGGGACTGGCTGACCGGATGGCTGCGCGACGGCGACGAGATCGTCGTCCCGTTCGCGGACCACCAGGCCAACGCGCTGCCCTGGCTGGAGGCACAGCGGCTGCTCGCCGAACGCGGCGTGCGGATCGCCGTACGGGAGATGCCGTACGAGGACGCCTCGCGCGACTACGACCAGGCGGCGCTGGCCGAACTGATCACCCCGCGCACCCGGTTCGTCGCCGCCACCCATGTCCACCACGTCTACGGCGCGGACATGAACGTGCACCGCATCCGCGCCACGGCCGGCCCGGACGTCGTCATCTGTCTGGACGCGGCACAGAGCGTCGGCCACAAGCCGGTCGACCTGACGGCGCTCGACGTCGACTTCGCGGTGTTCTCCGGACACAAGGCGATGGCCCTGCCCGGCGTGGGAGCGATCTGGTCGCGGAACGAGCGGGGCCCCGGGTTCGCGCCGGGAGGCTGGAGCGGCAGCCCCAACACCAGCGGCGTCGTGAGCCTGCACGTGGCGCTCGACTGGCTGGACACGGCGGGCCTCGACCGGATCGAGCAGTGGACCGTGGGCCTCGGTGCCCAGCTCACCGACGGACTCTCCCGGCTCGGCTCGTACGAGATCCTCGGCTGCCCGCTGAGCCTCGACGCCGCGTCCACCGTGCAGCGGCGGCAGGGCATCGTCACCTTCCGGCACCGCGACATCGGTTCCAACGACCTCGGGTTCATCCTCGCCAGCCATGGACTGATGGTGCGCGCCGACGGCCATTGCCAGGGTCACGCCGGCGAGAAGGACTCCTCGGTCCGGGTGAGCCTGCACGTCCACAACACCCCTGACGACATCGACCGCCTGCTGGACGTCCTGGCCGGCCTCAACAGGGAGAACTGAGAAACGATGCACGACGTGCGCGACACGCGCGACGACAGGAGCGGCGACACCGCCCGCGGCACGGGCACGGTCGTCATGGTCGACGTCTACGCACCGACCCTGCGGCTGTCCCGCGCCTTCCAGGAGGCGGGCCACCCGGTGGTCCGGGTGCAGAGCACCCCCGGTGTGCCGCCCGTATACCGGGGCAGCTTCGACACCGCCGAGTTCGCCGACAACATCGTCCACACCGGCGACCTCGACGCCACCGCCCGCGCCGTGGCGGCACACCGGCCCGTCGCCGTGCTGACCGGCGGCGAACTGGGCGTCGAACTGGCCGACCGGCTCGCCGGCGCCCTGGGCCTGCCCGGCAACGGCACCCGGCTCAGCGCGGCCCGCCGGCACAAGCACCTCCAGATCGAGACGATCAAGGCGGCGGGACTGCCCGGCACCGCCCAACACCTGGCGGAGTCCGCCGAGGACGCGGCGCAGTGGCACGCGGAGCGGGGTGGCCGGGCGGTCGTCAAGCCGGTGCGCAGCGCGGGCAACGACCACGTCACCTTCTCCGCGACACCACAGGAGACCGCGGCCGCCTACGACAAGATCATGGCCGCGACGAACATCTTCGACGTCCGCAACGAGGGCGTCGTCGTCCAGGAACACCTGGACGGCACCGAGTTCGTCGTCAACACGGTCAGCTGCGAGGGCCGGCACCGGGTCACCGACGTGTGGCGCTACCTGAAGATCTCCGCCAACGGGGTCACCGACCGGATCAGCGCCGCGGTCTCGGTCCAGCCGGGCACGGTGGAGCGCGCCCGCCTGGTGGAGTACGCCTGCGAGGTCCTCGACTCGCTCGAAGTCCGGTACGGGCCCGCCCACCTGGAGATCATGCTGACACCGGACGGACCCCGGCTCGTGGAGGCGGGCATCCGGCTCTGCGGCGCGGACGCCGCCTACTTCGCCCGGCTCGCGGCCGGCGAGTCTCAGATCGAGCGGACCGTGGACGCCTACCTCCACCCCGAGCGGTTCCTGGCGTCGGTCGGCGACGCCCACCGGGTCGAGCGGCACGTGGCGATGGCGTACCTCACCTCGCCGGTCAGCGGCACGCTCGCCGCGTACCCGCTGCTGCCGCGGGTGGAGGCGCTGGAGAGCTTCCACAACGTACAGATCGCGGTGCAGCCGGGCGGTGAGCTGCCGCTGACCGTCGACGACACCTCGGAGCCGATGATGATCGGCCTCGCGCACGCGTCGGAAAGCGTCCTGGCGCGTGACCTCAACACCGTCCATTACCTGGACGGGGCCGGGTTCTACGTCCTCAAGGATCCGGGAGGGCCGGCGTGAGCAGCCCCTCGGCGGAGGCTCGCCCGCACGTCGTCGTGCTGCACCGGTGGCGGGCCCGGTACGCGCACTACGAGCGGTACGTCGACCACGACGCCCACGCCGTCACCTACGTCACCACCGAGGTCGGAGCCGCGGCCGTGCCCGACGGAGCCGCCGAGGTGGTGCTGGTCCCCGCCACGGACGACCTCGCCCGGGTCCGCAAGGAGGTCGACGGCCTCGCGGCCCGGCACGGCGCACCGAGCGCGGTCGTCGCCCTCAAGGAGGACGACCTGCTGGTCGCCGCCCAGCTGGCGCAGGAGTGGGGCTGCGCCGCCCGACGCCCGGACGAGCTGCTGCCGTTCCGGGACAAGTACCTGATGACGGACGCCGTCGCCCGGGCCGGTCTGCCGGTCCCGGCGACGGCCCGGGTCACCGGACCCGAGGACGTGCGCGCGTTCGCCGCCGCGCACGGCCTGCCCGTCGTCGTCAAGCCCGCGACGGGGAGCTCCAGCGAGGGGGTTCTGCTCGTCGCGGACGAAAGGGTCCTGGCCGGTGTGCCGTGCCACACCGGCCAGGACCTGATCGTTCAGACCCACGTCCCCCATCCGGTGTTCCACGTGGACGGGATCTTCGACGGCGAACAGGCGTTGTGCCTGAAGGTCTCGCGCTATCTCAACACCTGCCTCGGCTTCCGGGAGGGCACCGCGCTCGGTTCCGTCGAGGAGGACAGGCCGCACGTCGCGGAGGCGGTGCACGACTTCGCCGTACGGTCTCTCCGCGCGCTGACCGGCGCACCGACGCCCTTCCACCTGGAGGTGTTCGTCGACGCCGACGCGCCCGGCGGCCCGGCCGTCACGTTCCTGGAGGTCGGGGCGCGGGTCGGCGGCGGGGAGATCCCGTACGTGTGGCGGGAGGTGCACGGCTACGACCTGATGGAGGCGGCCTTCCGCATCGCCCTGGGACAGCCGCCCCCGGGATGGGAGCCGCCGCCCGGGCCGCGGGAGTGCGCCGGATGGCTGCTCGTCCCCGCCCCGGCGGCACGCCCGTGCCGGATCACGGACGTCACGCCGATGACCGGCCGCTCCCCCGGCCCGTACGCGGAGGAACTGCTGCGGCCCGGCGAGGTACTGCCGGACGCCGACGCGTACTACGAGCACGTCGGGGGCCGGTTCCGGTTCCGGGGCCCCGACGCCGCGACCGTGGCGGCCGCCGTCGAGGCGACCGCCCGCGACTTCCGGGTGACCGGCGAGAGCTGTGGAGGAGACCGATGACCGCGACCGGCATGGCCCAGTACGCCCGGCTGTGGCGGGTGCCCGGCGCCCCGCTGCTGCTGACGGGCGGGGTGGTGGCCCGGCTCGGTCAGGGCGTCACCGTCCTCGCGTGGCTGCTCCTGGTGAAGGAGACCACCGGCGGCTTCAGCGAGGCCGGCCTGGTCGGCGCGAGCATCTCGCTGGCCACCGCGGCGACGGCCCCGGTGGCCGGCCGGCTCGCCGACCGGTTCGGTCCTGGCCGGGTGCTTCCGCTGTACGGGACGGCGTACGCGGCACTCCAACTGCTGCTGCTCGCCGCCGTCCTGGCCCGGACGCCCCTGGTCCTGCTGTGTGTGCTCGGGGCGCTGTCCGGGGCGGCGTTCCCGGCGATCAGCCCGGCGCTCCGGGCCGCCTGGACCACGTTGACCAACGAGGAGAGCGGACGTTCGGGGCTGCGTCAGACCGCGATGGCCGCCGAGTCCACGCTCTTCGAGGTGGTCTTCGTCGTCGGACCGCTCATCTTCTCGGGGTTCATGCTGCTCGGCGGGCCGCTCGGCGACGCGTTCGGGACGGGCGCCGCCACCGCGGGCCCGGCGACGGCACTCGTCTTCGCCTCGCTGTGTACGGGCCTCGGGACGTACGGGGTGGCGCGCGGCCGTGCCATGCGCGCCCTCCCGTCGGGCGGCAAGACACCGACCCGTGGCATCGGCCCGCTGCGGGAGCCGGCGCTGCGGATGCTGCTGCTGTGCGCGGCGGGCATCGCGTTCTCGTTCGGCGGGGCCCCGGTGGCGATCGCCGCGTACGCCAAGGCGCACGACGGCGCGTCGGCGGAGGGCGTGACGGGTGTCCTCATCGCCGTGTGGAGCATCGGCAGCGCGGCGGCCGGTCTCTGGTACGGCAGCCGTACGTTCGAGGGTCCGCTCGCGCGGCGCTTCCTCGTCCTGCTCGCCGCACTGGCCGCCGGGTACGCGGCATGGGCGCTGATGCCGAACTCGTACGCGCTCGGGGCGCTGCTCCTCGTATCGGGCGCCGTGATCGCCCCGGCGCTCACGGTGGAGGCGGAGCTGGTGTCGAAGACCGTGCCGGAGCCGATGCTGAACGAGGCGTACACCTGGTTGACCACCGTCAACCTGTCGATGGCGGCGCTGGGTTCGGCGATCACCGGGGTCGTGGTCGACCGGCCTGGCGGGGCCGTCTGGGGCTTCCTCGCCGCCGCGGTGGCGACGGCGGTCGCCGCGGCGGTCGCGGCCGTGGCACGGCTGGAGAACGCCGCTCCGGCCACCGGAGGCATACCGGAGACGGCCGCGAGCTGACCTCGTACAGCCCGGATCACACCCTTCTCCGACCGTTCGACGCACGACCACAGCAAGGACACGACGCACCATGGCACGACCCCTGACGGCCACCGAGGCCGCCCCCTGGGTGGAGCGCTGGGAGATCCAGCAGCAGCTCTACGCCACCGCCCGTACCGAACGCTTCCACGTCGTCGCCGACGTGGTCGCGCACGCCCTCCGCCGCAGCCGCCGGCCCGCGATCGCGGACCTCGGCTGCGGCCCCGGCTCACTCGCGGCCCGGCTCGCGGAGCGGCTGCCGCACGCGCGCGTGCTCGCGGTCGACGAGGATCCGCTGCTGCTGGCGCTCGGGCGGGCGGTGCACGGCGCGGCCGTCGCCTTCGTCGACGCACGGATCGGGCAGGGACCGTGGACGACGGCGCTGTCCGAGGACGGCCCGCTGGACGCGGTGGTGTCCACGACCGCCCTCCACTATCTGCCGGCCGCCGAACTCGCCACCGTGTACGAGCAGGTCCACGACCTGCTGCGGCCCGGCGGGGTGCTCGTCAACGCCGACCACCTCTTCCAGGACGACACCCCCGTGCGCGAGCTGGCAGCCGCCGTGGGACACGGGCACTCGGCCCGGCACACCGAACGGCCCGCGGAGGACTGGGGCGCTTGGTGGCGGGCGGCGGCCGCCCACCACGGCTTCACGGAACTCCTCGCGGAACGGTCCCGCCGGGACACCGGACCGGGCGGCGACAACGGTCTCGGCGCCCGGGACCACGCGGAGCTGATGCGCAAGGCGGGCTTCACCGCGGTGGGCACGGTCTGGCAGTGCGGCCACAGCGTGGTCCTCACGGGGGTACGGGGAGGGGGCGGGGGTCTGACGTGAAGGAGGAGCGCTCCGGAAGCCCCTTCGGACAACGCGGCCCCGCCCGGATCGATGCCTGCGAGGCCGTTCCGGGCGGGGCGGAGGGGTGGGGCGTTGCCGTGGGGCGGATCAGCCGGATTCAGCTGTCCTTGGGCGGCGCGTCCTGGTAGGGGTTACGGGGCTCGGCGACCGGCTTCAGAGCACCGGCGTCCAAGCCCGGGACGGGGTTCTCGACGGTGACGTCCTCGGCCCGCCAGACGCCCGTGACCTCCACCCAGGTGTCGTTTCCGGGGGCCTTCACACCGTGCACCTCCACCCGCATGGTCCGCGCGTCGCCCGCGCAGCAGCTGACCTTCAGGCGGTTGAGGTACCAGGTGTCCGGGCTCTTGCCGGCGGTGACGAACCCGAGCAGCCGGATCTTGCGGCCCCGCAGGCTCGTGGAGTCGTACACGGACCGCCCGATGAACTCCTCGAGCGCCATGGGCGTGGTCGGCGCGTCCGCCAGCTCCTCGTACGCGGTCCGCTCGACGCGGGCCGCGCCACCGTCCCGTGAGGCGGTGTAGGAACCGAGCGCCGGCGGCGCGACGAACAGGAGGGTGAGGGCGGGCACGGCGAGGAGCCAGGCGACACGCGAGGCGCCACCGTGCCCATGTCCGTGTCCGTGTCCGTGTCCGTGCCCGTCGTGCGCGTCCGCGTGGTCGTCCGCCGGATCGTGCCAGTACTTTCGCCCGGACGCGTCACGCCGCAGCACCGGCTGGCGCAGGCGTCGCGCCACCTCGGCGCCGAGGCCCGCGAGGCCGAGGACGACGAGCAGGGTGCCGGACGCGACGAGGTAGGGCCACAGGCCTTCCTTCACGTACCGGAGGTACACATCGCTGCGTACGGTGGCACGCAGCAGGCCCGCGCCGGTCAGCGTCAGGAGCAGGGGAAGTCCGAGTTCGCTCAGCGGGCGCGGCTGGTCCGCGCGGGTGGGGGGTCGTCCGGTCACAGGAGTATGCCTCCGACGAGTACGCAGCACAGGACGGCCACGACGAACGTGGCGGCGCTGAAGCGCGCCGCGAACGCCCGCCCGAAGGCTCCCGACTGCAGGGCGATCAGCTTCATGTCGACCATCGGCCCCACCACCATGAAGGCGAGGCGCGCGGTGGGCGAGAAGCCCGTGAACGAGGCCGCGACGAAGGCGTCCGCCTCCGAGCACACCGAGAGCAGCACCGCGAGGGCCGCCGCCACGAGGACGCCGAGCCACGGCGAACCGGAGAACACCTCGAGGACGGAGGGCGGTACGAGGACGTTGAAGGTCGCCGCGGCCATGGCACCGACGACCAGGAATCCGCCGGCGTGCAGGAAGTCGTGCTGCAGCCCGCGGCGGAAGGCCGCCAGTCGGTTCGCGCCCGGTTCGTGGTCCGCGTGGCCCGTGGGCAGGCGCAGCCATTCCTCGCGGCCCCACCGGATCCACAGCCAGCCCATGACGACCGACGTGACGAGCGAGGCACCGAACCGCGCGGCCACCATCTCCGGGCTGCCGGGGAACGCGATGGCGGTCGAGACGAGCACCACCGGATTGACCGCGGGCGCGGCCAGCAGGAAGGTCAGGGCCGCGGCCGGCGCCACACCTCGGCGCATCAGGCTGCCCGCGACCGGCACGGAGGCGCATTCGCACCCCGGCAGCACCACCCCGGCGGCACCGGCCACCGGAACGGCGAGCACGGGGTTGCGGGGCAGCACCTTGGAGAAGACCCGGGCGGGGACGAAGGCGCCGATGGCCGCCGACACGACGGTGCCGAGGAGCAGGAACGGTACGCCTTGGACGACGATGGCCACGAGCAGAGTCCGCCAGGCCCCGAACGCGGCCCATCCGAACAGCCGCTCCAGCCACGGCCCGACGGGCACCATGACCAACGCGACCGCGACCAGCAGGGTGCCCGCCCTGCTGCTCCAGGCCGCGCGCGGCTCCTCGACGCCGGGATGCCCCTGATGACGGGGTGGTGATGGTGGTGGTGATGCCGTCGCCGTACTCGCCGAGACCTCGGCCACGCCGCGCCCCCTCGCTCTGGTCCGCCGTGATCCGGCGGAACGGGTCCAGCCCGCCCCGGAGATCGCCCGGCGCGAGCGGGCACACAATAGCCGACGACAATCATGTTCATCTAGGCTCTCAGGGGTAGCCGCTTCCCCCATGAGCCGCCAGAACTCACGGACAACCAAGGGGAGTTCTCCCAACGAGGCGACCGCACCCCCTCCACCTGGGCGTTCCGCGCGAAGAGCCTGCCCGACCTCGGCCCGCCCGGGCGGCTGCAAGCACAGGCGATCGACCGGCTTGATAACGACATCCATTTTCATATACATTCTCGGCGACCACCCGATCCCGCACCTCCTGGAGATCCCCATGGCCGTCCCCAAGCGGAAGATGTCCCGCAGCAACACCCGTCACCGCAGGGCCCAGTGGAAGGCCACCACGCCCCAGCTGGTCCCGATCACCGTCGACGGCTCGGTCTACCAGGTGCCGCAGCGCCTGGTGAAGGCGTACGAGCGCGGCCTGATCCGCCCCGAGGGCTGAGCCGCTCATGACGACGCACGGCCGACTGCCCGTGACCGTCCTGTCCGGCTTCCTCGGCGCGGGGAAGACCACCCTGCTCAACCACGTCCTCGGCAACCGCGAGGGCCTGCGGGTCGCGGTCATCGTGAACGACATGAGCGAGGTCAACATCGACGCGGCGCTCGTGCGCGGCGGCGAGGCCGCCCTGTCCCGCACCGAGGAACGCCTGGTCGAGATGACCAACGGCTGCATCTGCTGCACCCTGCGCGACGACCTGCTCGAAGAGGTCGACCGCCTCGCCCGCGAAGGCCGGTTCGACTACCTGCTCATCGAGTCCAGCGGCATCTCCGAGCCCATGCCCGTCGCCGCCACGTTCTCCTTCCCCCGCGACGACGGCGCCACCCTCGGCGACCTCGCCCGCCTCGACACCATGGTCACCGTCGTCGACGCGGCGAACTTCCTGCCCGAACTCGCCGGCGGCGACGAGCTCGTCACACGCGGACTCGACCAGTACGAGGACGACGAACGCACGGTCAGCGATCTCCTCATGGACCAGGTCGAATTCGCGGACGTCATCGTCCTCAACAAGCTCGACCTGGTCGGGCCGGACCAGGCCGCACAACTCCGCGCCACACTCGCCCGCCTCAACCCCGAGGCCCGGATCGTTCCCTCCGTCCACGGCCGCGTGGCACTCGAACAGGTCCTCGGCACCGGCCTCTTCGACGTCGAACGCGCCCAGCAGGCCCCCGGCTGGGTCAAGGAGCTCAACGGCGACCACGTACCCGAGACCGAGGAGTACGGCATCTCCTCCCTCGTGTACCGCGCCGGAGCCGCCTTCCACCCCGGCCGACTCTGGACCTTCGTCACCAAGGGCCTCGACAGCGGAACGTACGGACGGGTCCTGCGCTCCAAGGGCTTCTTCTGGCTCGCCACCAGGCCGCGCGTCACCGGCCTGTGGTCCCAGGCCGGCGCCGTCGCCCGCTTCGAGCCCTCAGGCGCCCGAGGACCCGGCACCGAACAGGGCCAAGAGCTGGTGTTCATCGGAACGGGCCTGCGCACCGAAGCCCTCCGCGCGGCCCTCGACGCCTGCCTCCTCGCCCCCGGCGAGCAGGTGCCGGCCGATGACGACTTCCCCGCTTGGGAGACGTACGGCATCAAGGACGCCTGCGCACACGAACACACCGCGACGGAGGCGGCCTGAGTCTCCGGGCTGGGATGGGGGTCCCCCTGCTCGAGCGCAGCCGAGAGCTTGGGGGAGGTCGCAGCCACGGCACTACCCAGCCCGGCTGGCGTTGGGGGACGAATGGCGGGCGACGTCTGCCGCCTGCCACTCACCGCATCAGCGCCCTGGTCTCGGCCTTCGGCATCCTTGCCAGCGTGATGCTGCTCGTTCTCGCCGTTCGCGAGTACCGCTCCGGGGCGGGGTGCTCTGGCTCGTGTCTGCAGCTGTGATCTTCCTCGGCGCTTGGTTGCAAAGCGAAGGTCGACGTCGCTCAGCCTGGCGTTTCGAAGATCCGCACCTTCCATGAAGGCGGACCGCAGCTTTACGCAATCTGCTCCGACTGTGATCCTGGATTGCCGATCGCGGCATCGAACCGGTTCCTGGCCGTCTGGTGCAGGCTTTCTCGGCACCCGCGGAGCAAGGACTTTGGGCGGAGCGCTCCAGCAAGTTGATCTAGCGTCAACCTGTGTGCGCCAACTAGGTTCTTCGGCATGAAGATCGGCGAGTTGGTGGGGGCCGGCCGGACGGCGGATGTGTTCGCGATGGACGACGGGCGGGTGCTGCGGCGCTATCGGGGTGGTGATGACACCACAGGCGAGGTCGCCGTAATGGCGTACCTGGCGGAGCACGGGTTTCCCGTTCCGGCTGTCTGGCCGGGGACAGCCGCGGGTGAACTGGTGATGCAGCGGCTCTCCGGAATGACCATGGTCGAGGCGCTGATCGAAGGAGCGGTCACGGCCGAACGGGCGGGCGAGATACTGGCGGAGCTGCTGCGGAGCCTGCATACCATCCCGGCCCGACTCTCCGCCGACCCCGACTATCGGGTCCTGCACCTGGATTTTCATCCCGAGAACGTCATGCTGACACCACAAGGACCGGTGGTGATCGACTGGGCCACGGCGGCGGAGGGTCCGCCCGGCCTGGACTCTGCGATGGCCGCACTGATCCTGGCTCAGGCCGCCCTCACCATGCCTGCCGTAACCGTTGTCGCCCGCGCCGTGCTCTCCTCGCTGCTACGGCATCTCGGCGGCATCGACGAGGTACACCTTGCGGAGGCCAGGTCGCGACGGGCCGCTAACCCGACGCTCAGCCCGGAGGAGGTCGGTGCGATCGACGAGGCGGTGGCCCTGATCACCGAGACAGCTGGTTCCTGACGCACCGGTAGGCCGCGGGAAGAGCGCGCCCACGTTCGACGGCGTGAAGCCCATCACCGGGCACCACCTCGAACGCCGCCACGGTCGCACCCCCAGCGGTGCGATCGTCCGCGCACGGCCTGCCGTTCTCGACCTCGAGCCTGGCCAAGCTGGCCGACTTCCTGGTTACCGAGGGGGTAGTCGACGACATCAGCCACAAGGGCCTTCGGGCCCTGCTCCGCGAGGAGGGCGTCTCCTTTCAACGCGTGAAGACCTGGAAGACCTCATGCGCCCCGGACTACGCGGCCAAGAAGGCCCGGGTCGAGCACCTCTACGCGATCGCCGACGGCGAGGTCATACCCGAGGGAGATGAGCCCGAAGTCATCTTCCTTCTGGACGAGTTCAGGCCGCTCAAGCTCCAGCCCCACCCCGGCCGGCAGCGGGCCGAACGCGGCGGACGACACAAGGACCCCGGGGCGTGAACCCCGGCCCCGCCGACGGGCGACCTACACCCGCCCGCACGGGGTGAGGCACCTGCCCGCCGCCTACGACCTCGCCAAGGACCAGCTCTACGGCCACATCAAGAAGACCAAGAAACGGTCCAAGTTCCTGGAATTCTGCCGCTACCTGCGCTCCCTGCACCCATCGACGTGCGCATCACGATCGTCCGCGACAACTACTCGCCGCACCTGACGACCAAGCGCTGCCAGCGGGTCGGCACGTGGGCGGCGGCGAGCAACGTCAAGATCGCCTACACCCCGACCAACAGCTCATGGCTCAACCGGATCGAAGCCCAGTTCACCGCTCTGCGCTACTTCGCCCTCGACGGCACCGACCATGCCAGTCACAAGGCCCAGGGCAGCATGATCCGCCGCTACATCATCTGGCGGACAAGCACGCCGCGGACGAGTGCCTACGCGACGTGGCTACCAAGGCGAACGTAGCTTGACGCAGCGCCAAGGCCGCATCGTGACGCCGCCACCTATCAGCTACTGCGTACCGCCGTCGTCGAGTCCGGCGATGACTCTGACGTCCGCTTCGGACATGTCCAGGATCTCGGCGATCAGGCGGGCCTGCAGCAGATTCGGGTTGTGTCCGCGGCGGAGCATGTGGATGGTGGACATCGACAATCCGGCGGCCCTGGCCATCTCCCTGACCGGAATCCCGCGCAGGTCCATCAAGCCGGTAAGCATCCGTCCGAACGGATGTGGCTCAGACCGCCCGGTAGGGGCAACGGCCGGGCCGATGACAACGTCACCGACCTTGACTTGGAAGCGGATCAGCCGGTCGCCCGTGAACCCGACTTTCGCGACGAACGGCAGGCTCTCACCGTCACCGGAGGCGACCGTTCCCGGGATCGACACCTCGGTGAACCTTATGGCGGGATCGCAGCGGTGATCCCCCGTCTCCGCGGGAAGTCCCGGCTGGACGCGGTCGACTTTCCAGTCGCGGTTCCACCACGGAAGATCCTGCAGCACCTCGTTGAAGAAGGGCGGCAGGACGGTCATGTCCACTGGGTCCGGAGGATTCTTCTGACCTCCCCATATGACACCGGGCCAATACGTCAGTGCCGCGATCACGTCCGTCGTCAGCGCGCGGTTGGCAGTCTCCACGGCCACACTCTCCCCCAGGCGACGGAGCAGTCTCCCATGGCCAGGCAAACGATGTCTGATGCGGCACTAGGTTGGCTGACGTGAGTGGGCGTGGGCGGAGTTATCGATATGTCGGACCGATCGAGCTGAAGGCTGCGGTCCGGCCGGGTGACGGCGGGCGTCGGATCGGCTCGGCGGCTGACTTCAGTGGCTGGATCGTGGAGCAATCGGCGGCGGAGCTGGCCGAGCCGTTCACCTTTGTCGTCGGCACGGACGGTGTGCTTCGGCTGGCGCCGCGGCGAAGCGAGCACGTGGCCTGTGCCGGCGGAGACATGGTTCTGAGTGCCGGCGAGATCAGCTTCATGTACGAGGCAGACCGGTGGACCGTGAGTGAGGTCAGCAACCAGTCCACCGGGTACTGCCCGGACGTCGACTCCTGGGCGGGGGTCGCCCGTGCCCTGGACGCCGTAGGGCTCCGGCGGCCCTCCGGCTTCACCCACGAGGTGGTGTTCCGGCGGTGCTCCGAGTGCGAGGAGCACAACATCGTGCGCGAAGACGACTTCGTCTGCGTCTTCTGCGGCGGCGATCTGCCTGCGGCGTGGAACGTGGATCCCACCGCGTGACGGCCGCGCACTCGACGGCATGGCGCTGGCGGTAGTCGGCCGGGTCGAAGCGCGGTGGTTGGCCGCCACGGGAGCCGAGCTTCTGGCGGTTGCGGGCCGGGGCGGCCTTGTCCGGGATGGTGTAGCGGATTGCGCGGTGGCGCGGGTCCTGCGGGAGGCGTACGCCTTGTCCGCCCGGACGCGGTCAGGGCGGACGCGTGGCCGGCCCGGCCCGAGGCGGGGCACGCGAACCCTCTCCAGCACCGGTAGTCTCCACGCTGCCCTGCCGTCACCACGATCGACATGGGCCTTGGGCCCTGTTCGATGGCCAGGTGCAGCTTGGTGGTGATGCCGCCGCACAGTGTCCCAGGCTTGGTGCAGACGCCGCCCAGCGGTTCCTTCTAGAGGGCACCCTGCTCCCAGGGCGTACGCCGTCGATCAGCTGCCGCCGAGGCCAGACGGGCGGTCGGCCCGCCTTCGCGCCCTTCGGCGACAACGGCTCCAGGACCGCCCACTGCTGCCCTTCGCGGCAAGCCCGTCGTCGGTGGCCGCCCCGTTCGTCACGCCGTCGTCGCCGTCACGTCCTCGTCCCCGTCGCCGTCACCCACCGTGTCCCTTGCCGTCGCCTGTGATCCGGGACAAGTCCGTCGTCAGGGACGTCAGCCAGGACACCGTCGCGTAGTACGCGCGCGGTGCGTCGGGTGGGTCCGCGGTGAGGGGGGTTGGGGTCTGGAGTGGGGCCGAGGTTTCCGTTGGATCGCCGGTGGGGTCCGTTCGGGCTGAGGTCAGCAGCATTCTGGCCGCGACCCGGTCGCCCGTGCGGATGACGGACTCCGCCGGTTCTCGGTCCAGCGGTGGAACCACGACCGGCTCGGGAGGTACGAGGAGTCGGTCGGCGCCCCACAGGGTGTGGTGTCCGGTGATCAGTGCGGCCTGCCAGTCCTGACCGGTCGGCGGCGGGCGGGGTCCCTTGGGTTCGCTCTGGTACTGCGCGTACGCCGACTCCGCCATGACCAGGGCGTGCTGCAGCGACCGGTGCCCCGGCGCGGTGGCCACCGGTACGCGCCGGCCGCCCGCCGCGACCTGCCCCGTCGTGGCCACGACGATCTCCGCGGCGATCCGCAGCATCAGCGCGACCGACCGCCGCAGCTCGTCGTGGGCGCCCCGCGGCCAGGCCAGGAGTCCGAACACCGCTCCGATCACGCTGCCGGTCAGCACGTCGAGCAGCCGGAACTCGGCGAGCTGCCAGGTGGCCGGCGCCAGCTGCGCGAAGACCAGGGCGACCACCACCGTGAACAGCGCCTGCGCCCACCCGATGCCCTTCACGGGCCCCAGGGTGAAGGTGACCAGCATCAGCGGGGGCAGGGCCACCGCATAGACCTCGATGTCGGTGCCGGCCAGTGCGAGGAGCGCCGCCGCGACCAGGGCGCCGGCGAGCGTGCCGGTCAGCGCCGTCCGTATGGCCGTCCGGGTCTCCCGTACCGTCGTGCGCGTCAGCGTCAGGGTGGCCAGCAGCACCCAGAAGCCGTGCGGGAGGGTGTCGATGCCCGCGATCGACCGGGCCGCCGCCAGGGCGAGGCTGATCCGTACGGCGTTCTGGAAGAACACCGACCGGCTGCCTGCGTGGCCCGCAAGGCGCCGCCACCACAAGTGCGGCGCCCGCATCCGCGCGTACCAGAACCAGCCGAGGGCCGGTGCGTCGGCGGCTCGGCCCCGTACGGCGATGTCGGCCGCGGTGGACATCGTGAGCGCCGCGTCCGTCACCTCCAGGAGCGCCGCACTGCGTCGCAGCACGGCGGGAGAGGCATCCTCGGGTGTCGTCAGCGCCTGACGTACCCGCCACAGGTGGGCATGGGCCCGGCCGTCGGGGCTTCCGCCGCGGAGCCGGGCGGCGGTCTCCCTCGCCGCATCCGCAACGGCACGCAGTGGGGCCTCGGCCGACGTCGACCGATCCTCCCCGCCGATGTCTCCTCCCGCCCCTCCCCCGGCCACCCCCGTCCGATCCTCCCTTCCGATGTCTCCTCCCGCCCCTCCCCCGGCCTCCCCGGGCAGGACCACTCCCGGCGGCAGCACCGTCAGACGGCCGAGCAGCGTGCGTGTCGCCAGGCCCGCGTGGGCCAGTGCCCTCGGCCGCAAGCCGGCTCCGGCCGGTCGTTCCGCCCCCGGGACCTGGGAGGAACGAAGCCCCGTGCTGAACGCCTGGGCGGAACGCAGCGTCTCCTTCGGCAGCGTGTACGGGGCGGAGCTCAGCCGGTCCGCGCAGCGCGCCGCGCAGTCGGCGGCCCGCGCGACCCGTTCCCGGTACGGCAGGGCGGCCGGCTCGGGCAGCAGGGTCAGCTCCGCGAGGATCAGCAGGGCGAGCCCGAAGGTCGCCCCCGCCAGCCGTTCGCCCAATGAACCGGGGTCGTAGGGCGGGAACGACGGCAGGATGTACATCAGTTGCAGCCCCGTGGCCGCGCCCGCGAACCGTGGTCCTCCGACGGCCATGAACGCCAGCGCGAAACCGACGACCAGCATGCCGACGACGGCACTCCAGGTGCGCGCCGACAGGTACGTGCCGAGCGTGATCAGCACCCAGCACACCGGCACCACGCCGAGCAGCAGCGTGGCCCTCTGGCGCCCGGAGCCGGGGAGGTGCGACAGCCCGGCCATGGCGATCGCGCCGAAGAGCGCGTACGTGGCGCCGACCGCCGAGTCGAAGCCGTAGAGGAGCACGTAGAACCCGGCCGTGGCGGTGATCGTGACGCGTAGTGCCCCCCGCGCCGCCGCCCGGTAGGCGGGCGGGGGTCTTCGGGGGAACGCGCCACCCATGTCCCCAGCATCACCCGCCCCGCCGCACCCGGCACGACGGGGGGATGTGCTGGGCGAGGTGCCGTGCCCCGGTCTTGACGGGAGGTGCACACTTGTTCACCCTTGGGGGTGAACAAGTGTGCACCCCGCCCTTCCCTGGAGCACCATGCCCCCCGCCGCATCCTCTCCCGGCACGACCTCCGGACGTCCCCCCTCCCGGCTCGTCGTCCCCGTCCTCGCCTTCTGCGGCATGGTCGTCGCGGTCATGCAGACCCTCGTCGTACCGCTGCTGCCGCACGTGCCCGAGCTGACCGGCGCGAGCCCGCGCGCCGCGGGCTGGCTCGTGACCGTCACGCTCCTCACCGGTGCCGTGTTCACTCCGGTGCTCGGCCGGGTCGGTGACATGTACGGCAAGCGGCGGGTCCTCCTCGCCTCGCTCGGGGTGCTCACCCTCGGTTCCGTACTCTGTGCCGTCAGCTCCGACATCGGCGTACTGATCACCGGCCGGGCCCTCCAGGGCACGGCACTCGCCGTGATCCCGCTCGGCATCAGCATCATCCGCGACGAACTCCCCGCCGAGCGCGTCCTGCCGTCGATCGCACTCATGAGCTCCACCCTCGGCATCGGCGCGGCGATCGGACTGCCCCTGGCCGCCGTCGTGACGGAGAACTTCGACTGGCACACCATGTTCTGGGCATCGGCCCTGCTCGGCCTGCTCGACTTCCTGCTCGTCCTGGGGATCGTGCCGGAGTCGGGCGTGCGCTCCCGGGGACGCTTCGACGTGCCAGGGACACTGGGCCTCGCCGTCCTGCTTGTCGGTGTGCTCCTGGCGATCACCCAGGGCTCCGTCTGGGGCTGGACCTCCGCGCTGACACTCGGCCTGTTCGGCGCCTCGGTGGCCGTCGGTCTGCTGTGGGCCCGGTACGAACTCCGTGCCGCGTCCCCGATCATGGACCTGAGGGTGTCCGCCCGGCCCGCCGTCCTGCTGACCAACGTCGCGGCGCTGCTCATCGGGTTCTCGTTCTACGCCAACTCCCTGGTCACCGCCCAGCTCGTACAGGAGCCCACCAGCACTGGTTACGGCCTCGGTGCCTCCATCGTCGTCAGCGGACTCTGCATGCTTCCCGGAGGGCTCGCGATGGTGGCCCTGTCCCCTGTCTCGGCGCGGATCTCCGCCACGTACGGCCCGCGCACCGCGCTCGCCCTCGGGGCGGTCGTCATGACCGTGGGCTACCTGGTCCGCTTCTTCACCAGCCACAGCCTCTGGCTGATCGTCGCCGGCGCGACCGTGGTCGCCTGCGGCACCGCGATCGCGTACTCCGCCCTGCCCGTCCTCGTCATGCGGGCCGTCCCGGTGAGCGAGACCGCGTCGGCCAACGGCCTCAACACCCTGATGCGCTCCGTCGGCCAGGCCTGCTGCAGCGCCGTGGTCACCGCCGTACTGGCCCGTGTGACCTTCGTGGTGGACGGGCGCACCGCGCCGACCCTCCACGCCTACCTGCTGATCTTCCTGATCGCCGCCGGAACGGCGCTCGCCGCCCTCGTCGCCACCCTCCTCCTGCCGTCCGACCGCCCGAGCCGGGGCACCCCGCGCGACGGCGACCGGTCGGGCGGTACGGTCACGGTGTCACCCACCAGCAGCGCCGTCCGAGGGAACGCATGAGCACCGCCGACGAACCCGTCTCCGAGACCGGACGCGAGGCCATCATCCGGGCCGCACGAAGGGCGTTCACGCTCAAGCCGTACGCCGAGGTCACCATGCGCGGCATCGCCGCGGCGGCCGGGGTGAGCCCCTCGCTGATCGTCAAGCGCTTCGGCACGAAGGAAGCCCTGTTCAACACGGTCGTCGACTTCCGCCCGGCCGCCGCCGAACTCTTCGACGCTCCCCTTCCCGGCCTCGGCCGGCACCTCGTCCTCACCATGGTCGACCTCCGCGACCGGCTCCGCGGCGACCCGCTCCTGCGCGTGGTCTTCTCCCTCGGCATCGAGGACGAGCGCACCCTGTTGCGCTCCCGCTTCCGCGAGCAGGTCACCGACCACCTGGCCGCCGTCCTCACCGGTCCCGACGCGCGTCTGCGCGCCGAACTCGTCGCCGGCCAACTCCTGGGCCTGGGCGCCACCTTGAGTCTCCACCGCCCTGACGGAGCCACCGCGCACACCAGCGCCGATCGCCTCGCGGACTTCTACGCGCCCGGTATCCAGCACCTCGTCGACGGGGGCTGAGCCGCCGATCGGGCGTGAAGCTCCGCCCACCGCTCGGCCCGTCAGCACCGATGCGAGAACGGCCGGACCACGCGCCCGCCGACCCGCCCGTGTTGGTAGCTTGCGGGCGTGGACGACTTCTCACGCTCGTGGACCGCACTGCGCGAGGCCGTCGCCGGTCTCGCCGACGAGGACTTCGCCCGGCCGTCGGGCTGCACCGGCTGGCTCGTACGCGATCTGGTGTGCCATCTCGTCATCGATGCCCAGGACGTCCTGATCACCCTGGCGACACCCGCTGGCACGCCGCCGACGCGCGACGCCGCGAGTTACTGGGAGGTCGCCGAGGTGCCGCCGACCGGCGACGACCCGCTCGACGCGCTGACCGTACGGCTCGCCGCCGCGTACGAGGACCCGGCCCTGCTGAAGTTCCACCTCGACGACGTCGGCTCCGCAGCCGGACGCGCCGCCGTGCTCGCCGACTCCGGCCTCGCCGTCGGAACGCGCGGCGAGGTGCTCACCGTCGGCGACTACCTCTCCGCGTACGTCCTGGAGTGGACGCTGCACCATCTGGACCTCGTGGCTCAGCTGCACGAGGCGCCGCGACCGCCCGCCGAGAGCCTGGCCGCCGCGCGGGAACTCCTCGAGCGGATCGCCGGCGCGCCCTTCCCTCCCGAACTGTCCGACACGGACGCGCTGCTCCTGGGTACGGGCCGCCGCACGCCGAGCGCCGCGGAGCGGGCCGTACTGGCCGGGGCGGACGTGCGGTTCCCGCTGTCGCTCGGGTGACGCCGGTCCGCTGAACGGGGCGCGCAGGCCGCCCGACCAGACACGGCCGCACCCGGACCCGGCAGATCGGGGCGGCGCGTCCGCTCGCTGGGGGGAAACCTGGACGATCCGGTCCCTGGCGGCGGCGCGGCTCGCTAGCGTGGTGCCGCAGCGGAAGGGGCGTGGATGACACTGACCGTGGGGTACCGGCTGGGGAACGACACCGCCGGCCGGCAGGTGACCGTGCTGGTGACCGAGACGGGCGTCCTGCACCGGGCCCAGGGGCTCTACGGCAAGCTGCCGACGGTTTCCCCGCCGATGCCGTCTCCCGTACTCACCGCCCGCGTCCCGGGCTTCGAGGGCGAGAGCCCTCTCGCCCGCCCCATCGCCCAGCTGCGCAGTCAGCACGCCCTGTACACGCGGAAGGGGTACACGCGTGCTCTCATCCTGCCGGTGGTCGTGCGGCTGGACGTCGAGGAGCATCCGCCTCGGGCCGCCGTACGGCATCGCGAACTGATTCAGGCGTTCATCGGCGAGGCTCCCGCCACCGGTCGGCCGCTCGAAGCGGCGATCAAGGAGTTCCGGGACGCCCTCGGTCTGCCCAACCGGCCCTCGAACGTCTCATGGGTGCCCCGTGAGAGGTCGGTCCCGCCACGTGTCGCGGCGATGCTGCGCACCCTCGCTCAGGGCTCACCGATCACTCCCGCGCGGCGGCTTCCCGTCGGTTGGACGGTGACGCGGCGCGGTGTCAGGCTGCACGTCGGCACGGCAGGCGAGTCCCTCGACCGCGCGGCGGTGATCGAGCTGCAGGCCGCGCTGAGCGCGTGGCTGCGCTTCACGAAGGGCAGCGAGGAGTCCGCGCAGGTGAACGACTCGGGTCGTTCCTGAACCGCCACGCTCCGGAACGGCTCAGGATTCGTCGGCCACCGTGTCGCCCGAGGACAGGACCGCCCTTCTTCTGCGGTACACCACCACCGCACACACCGCGAGGAGCAGTACGGCCACGGCGGAGACCCCGAGGGCCGTCCGCTCGGCGAAGAGCCGTCCCAGCACTTCGAGCACGCCGAGCCCCGCTGTCGCGTAGATCAGCGCCCAGGCCGCTCCGCCCACGAACAGGGCGGGGAGGTAGCGCGGCAACGGCATGCGCGTGCTGCCCGCGAGGAAGTTGGCGGCGGTCTGGAAACCGACGGTCAGGAAGGAGACGGCCACCACCGGCGCGCCCCACCGCTGGATCGCCCGCTCGACGCGCTGGACCTTCGCCGACGAGAGCCGCGCGGCGAACCTGCTGCGCCGGGCGCCGGCGCCGGCGAGCCATCCGACGGCGAACGTCCCCGCGGCGCGCAGCAGCACGATGACGTACAGGGCTCCGGCGGTGAGCGCGATCTTATCCACGGCACCTCATCCCGGGCGCGGGGCCGTCAGTCGCGTACCCCTTGCGCCCGCTTGGGCGTCCCGCCTCTTCGAGGGCACGACGCGCGCGAGCCCGGTCACCGTCTCTCACCTGTGCCCTACCTCTGCCCGTTCCGTCGTCTGGGTTCGCACCTGCGGCACCGGAACCCAGACCCTCACATCCCGGCCCGCACGCGCAAGAAAGGCCAGCCTAACCTAACGCCCATGCGGCGGATACGGGGCACCGAGCCGGAAGAGTGGGCCCGACCTCATCGGCACGGGCCCAGGCTCAGGCACGGGCTCAGGCACGGGCACGGGCACGGGCTCGGCCACGGGCTCGGCCACGGGCACGGGCTCGGTCATGGGCAGCAGGTTGATGTCGTTCACTTCGGGCGAGCTGCTGACAGCGATGGCCCCTGTCAGTAGCCTGTGTTCGTCATTCCGATCGACTGTTGAAATTTCGAACATACGGAGGGGGCGGTCGTGGGACGCCTCGTACCTGCCGTGACCCGGGCCCTGGACATCCTGGAGCTCTTCCTCGACGGGGACGGAACGCTTTCGACCCCCGAGATCGTGCGCCGGCTCCAGCTCCCGCGCACCACCGTCCACGAGTTGGTCGCCACGCTGGCCGCCCGCTCGTACCTGGTGCCGGTCCCCGAGCAGCCCGGACGCTACCGGCTCGGCGTGCGGCCGTACCAGCTCGGCAGCCGGTACGCGGAGCAGCTCGACCTCGCCGCCGAGGGCGGACAGGTGGCCCGCGCCGTCGCCGAGACCTGCGACGAGACCGTGCACGTCGCCGTCCTGGAGGACACGGACGTCATCTACATCGCCAAGGTGGACTCCACGCACGCCGTGCGCATGGTCTCCGCCGCCGGCCGCCGCCTCCCCGCGCACTGCACCTCCGTCGGCAAGATGCTGCTCGCCTCGCTCCCCGAGGAGGAGCTGGCCGCCCGCATCCCCGACGGCGCCGAGCTGGTCGCGATGACGTCGAACAGCATCACCGACCCGGCGGCGCTGCGCACGGCGCTCGCCGAGGTGCGGCGGCGTGGCATCGCCCTGGAGAGCCGCGAATCCAATCCGGACGTCAGCTGCGTGGCCGCCCCCGTGCGGGACCGTTCCGGCCGGGTGGTCGCCGCCCTGTCGATCTCCGTGCCGATGATCCGCTGGAGCGAGGCGCGCCGCGCCGAGCTGGAGGAGTTGGTCGTCAAGGGGGCCGGAGAGCTCTCCGAGCGCCTCGGCCACCGGAGCGCGGCATGATCGAGGTCGCGGTCCGGGAGTACGCGGAGCTCGGCGAGGGCCCGACCTGGGACCCGGCCACCGGGCGGCTGGTCTGGGTCGACATCCTGGGTTCCCGGGTGCACACGTACGACCCCGCCTCCGGGCGCCGCACGGTGTTCGCCACCGAGCAGCACGTGGGCGCGGCCAAGCCGCGCGTGGACGGCGGCCTCGTCGTCAACCTCCGCGACGGCGTGGGGGTGTACGACGCGCAGGGGGCGTTCAGCTGGCTGCACCGCGAGCCGGTGCCGGGCCGTCGGGGCAACGACGCCGCCGTCGCACCCGACGGGTCCTTGTGGGTGGGCACCATGCGCTACGACGAGGCCCCCGGCGGCGGCACGCTCTCCCGGGTGGCGCCCGACGGCACGGTCCGCGAGGTCCTCGGGGACGTCGCCGTCAGTAACGGGACCGGCTGGAGCCCCGACGGGCGGCGGATGTACTACATCGACTCCCCCACCCGCCGCGTCGACGTCTTCGACGTCGATCCCGTGACCCAACACCTGGTGAACCGGCGTCCGTTGGCCGTCATCGAGGACGGCGCCGGCTTCCCCGACGGGCTCGCCGTCGACGCCGACGGCTGTGTGTGGGTGGCGCTCTGGGACGGCGGGGCGGTGCGCCGCTACACGCCCTCCGGGGCGCTCGACCGGGTGCTGGAGCTGCCTGTGCGCAGGCCGACGGCCTGCGCGTTCGGCGGGGCGGGCCTCACCGATCTGTACGTGACGACGGCGCGGACCGGTCTGGACCGCCCGCACCCGCTGTCCGGCTCCCTGCTGGTCGTGCCCGGCACGGGACAGGGCCTGCCCCAGCCGCCGTTCGGCGGCTAGGACAGGCCCAGGGCCCGAGACGCGAGGGGTCAAGCGCCGACCCGGCGCTTGTTCCACACGTCGAAGCCGACCGCGGCGAGCAGCACCAGACCCTTGATGACCTGCTGCCAGTCGGTGCCGATGCCGACGAGGTTCATGCCGTTGTTCAGGACGCCCAGGACCAGTCCGCCGATGATGGCGCCGAGGACCGTTCCGACGCCGCCGCTCATCGACGCGCCGCCGATGAAGGAGGCGGCGATCGCCTCCAGTTCGAAGTTGAGCCCGGCCTTCGGGGAAGCGGCGTTGAAGCGGGCCGCGAAGACGAGACCGGCGAGCGCCGCCAGCATGCCCATGTTGAGGAAGACCAGGAAGGTGACCTTCCTGTCCCGTACGCCGGACAGCTTCGCCGCCGGCAGGTTGCCGCCGATGGCGTACACGTGGCGGCCGATGACCGCGTTGCGCATCAGGTAGCCGAAGCCGACCAGGAGCGCGGCGAGGATCAGCAGCACAACCGGCGCGCCCTTGTAGCTGGCGAGCAGCATCGTGAAGACCAGGATCGCGGCGGTCAGCGCGCCGAGTTTCACCGCGAAGAGTCCGGCCGGCAGGACGTCGAGGGCGTACGCGCTCTGCCGGCGCCGGTCGCGGACCTCCTGGCGGATCACCACGGCGATCAGCACGAGGCCGAGCACCAGGGTCAGGTTGTGGTAGTTCGTGCTGGGGCCGACCTCGGGCAGGAAGCCGTTGGCGAGCTTCTGCAGGCTCTCGGGGAACGGGCCGAGGGTCTGGCCCTTGAGGAAGACCTCGGTCAGGCCCCGGAAGACCAGCATCCCGGCGAGGGTGACGATGAACGACGGCATCCCGGCGTACGCGATGAGCAGCCCTTGAGCGGCGCCCGCGACGGCGCCGATGGCCAGGCAGAGGAGTGCCGCTACCGGCCATGGCAGATCGTGCTGGACCATCAGCACGGCCGCCACGCCGCCGACGAAGGCGGTGATCGAGCCGACCGACAGGTCGATGTGCCCGGCCACGATGACGATCATCATGCCGATCGCGAGGATCAGGATGTAGCTGTTCTGCAGCACCAGGTTGGACACGTTGCGCGGCAGCAGCAGGTCGCCGCCGGTCCACACCGCGAACAGCGCCACGATGACGCCGAGGGCGATCAGCATGCCGTACTGGCGCATGTTGCGGCGCATGCCGTCGAGCAGGGGCCGGGCGGTGCTCCCGGCGGGCCGGGTCACCGGCTTCGCGGTCGTGACGTCAGCGCTCATCGTCGTTCTCCCTCGTGTCCTTCTCTGTCGTGTGGCGCGTGAGCGCGTCCGTGGCTTCCTCGGTCATGTGGCGCATCAGCACGTCCTGCGTCGCCTCCGAGCGGGGCACCTCACCGGTGAGCCGTCCCGCGGTCATCGTGTAGATCCGGTCGCACATGCCGAGCAGTTCGGGCAGTTCGGAGGAGATGATGATCACCGCCTTGCCCTCGGCGGCCAGCCGGTCGATCACCGTGTAGATCTCGTACTTGGCGCCGACGTCGATGCCCCGGGTCGGCTCGTCGAGGATCAGCACGTCCGGACCCGCGAAGATCCACTTGCTGAGGACGACCTTCTGCTGGTTGCCGCCGGACAGCCGGCCCACCGGCTCGAAGACCGTCGGCGCCTTGATGTTCATGGAGGTGCGGAACTCCTCGGCGACCCGCCGCTCCTCGTGGGCGTCGACGACACCCCGTCGGGCGACCTTGGCGAGGGCGCTCAGCGAGATGTTCCGGCCGATGGTGTCCAGGAGGTTGAGCCCGTAGTGCTTGCGGTCCTCCGTGACGTACGCGATGCCGTGCGCGACCGCCTCAGGGACGGTACGGGTGAGGATCTCGCGGCCGTCCTTGAGGACCGTGCCGCCCGCGTACCGGCCGTACGAGCGCCCGAAGACGCTCATCGCGAGCTCGGTGCGGCCGGCGCCCATGAGGCCGGCGACCCCGACGATCTCGCCGCGCCGGACGGACAGCGTCACGCCGTCGACGACCTTGCGCTGCTGGTCGATCGGGTGGCGGACGGTCCAGTCGCGGATCTCCAGGGCCGGGTGCGGGCCGGTTTCCCCGGTGTACGGGGTGCGGTCGGGGAACCGGTGGTCGAGGTCCCGGCCGATCATGCCGCTGATGATCCGGTCCTCGTCGGTGGCCGGGTCGGCGACGTCCAGGGTCTCGACGGTCCGGCCGTCGCGCAGGATCGTCACCGAGTCGGCCACCCGGCGGATCTCGCCCAGCTTGTGCGAGATGATGATCGACGTGACGCCCTGGTCCTTCAACTCCAGGATCAAATCCAGGAGTTGATTGCTGTCCTCGTCGTTGAGCGCGGCGGTCGGCTCGTCCAGGACGAGCAGCTTCACCTCCTTCGCGAGCGCCTTCGCGATCTCCACGAGCTGCTGCTTGCCGACACCGATGTCCGCGACACGGGTCTGCGGGTGCTCGTCGAGGCCGACCCGGCGCATCAGCCGGGCCGCCTCCCGCAGCGTCTCGTTCCAGCTGACGACCCGGCGCGTCGCCCGTTCGTTGCCGAGGAAGATGTTCTCGGCGATGGACAGGTACGGCACGAGCGCCAGTTCCTGATGGATGATCACGATGCCCTGCCGCTCGCTCGCCCGGATGTCGCGGAAGCGGCAGGCGGCACCCTCGAAGAGGATCTCCCCCTCGTAACTGCCGTGCGGATGGACGCCGGAGAGGACCTTCATCAGGGTCGACTTGCCGGCGCCGTTCTCGCCGCAGAGGGCGTGGACCTCGCCCCGGCGAACCGTCAGCACGACGTCTGACAGCGCCCGGACTCCGGGGAAGGCCTTGCCGATCGAACGCATCTCCAGGACGGGTCCGTTCATGGTCGCCTCCTCCCGGCTACTTCAGGTCCGCGGCGGTGTAGTAGCCGCCGCCGACCAGGACCTGCTCGTAGTTGGTCTTGTCGACGCTCACCGGCTGGAGCAGGTAGGCGGGGACGACCTTGGTGCCGTTGTCGTACGTCTTGTCGTCGTTGACCTCGGGCTTCTTGTCGTGCAGCGCGGCGTCGACCATGTTCGCGGCGACCTTGGCGAGCTCCCGGGTGTCCTTGTAGACGGTCTGGGTCTGCTCGCCCGCGATGATCGACTTCACCGAGGCCAGCTCGGCGTCCTGGCCGGTGACCACCGGCAGCGGCTTGGACTTCGAGCCGTAGTCGTCGGACTTGAGCGCGGACAGGATGCCGATGGAGATGCCGTCGTACGGCGAGAGCACCGCGTCCACCTTCTCCGTCTTGTACGCGGAGGTGAGGATGTCGTCCATGCGCTTCTGCGCGGTGCCGCCGTCCCAGCGCAGGGTGGTGACCTGGTTGAGCGCCGTCTGACCCGAGCCGACCACCAGCTGCTTCTTCTCGATGTACGGGTTCAGCACGCTCATGGCGCCGTTGAAGAAGTACTTGGTGTTGTTGTCGTCGTTGGAGCCGGCGAACAGCTCGATGCGGAACGGCCCCTTCTTCGATCCGTCCTTCAGACCGAGCTTCTCGACGATGTACGTGGCCTGGAGCTCGCCGACCTTCGTGTTGTCGAAGGAGGCGTAGTAGTCCACGTTCTTCGAGCCGAGGATCAGCCGGTCGTAGGCGATGACCGGGATGTGCGCGTCGGCGGCCTGCTGGAGGACGTTGTTCAGGGACTTGTTGTCGATGGCCGCGACCACCAGGGCCTTCACGCCCTGCGTGATCAGGTTCTCGATCTGGGCGACCTGCTGGTCCGAGTCGTCCTCGCCGAAGACCAGCTTGGTCTTGTACCCCTTCGCCTCCAGGTTCTTGACGACGTTCTTGCCGTCGGCGATCCAACGCTCGGAGGACTGGGTCGGCATCGCGATGCCGATGGTGGCACCCTCGGCGCCGGTCGAGCTGTCCTTGCCTCCGCCCTCGGCGCTCTGCCCGCAGGCGGCGAGCAGGAGGGAGGCGGTCACGGCCAGGGCGCCGGTCACGGCGGTTCTGCGGTTGGGCATGGTCATCAGTCCTCGTTCTTCTCGTCGTTGAGATCGAAGCGATTCAGGAACCCCGGCAGCCGGGAGCCGAGCGGCGCCATCGCGCCGTCCGCGCCGTGCCGGGCGAGCAGGTCGAGGGCGAGGCGGCCGCGCCGCACCCGCTCCCGGGCGGTGTCGAGGGCGAGGGTCCGCAGATGGGTGCCGTACGGATAGATCCCGGGCGCCTTCGAGAGGCCGAACTTCAGGTAGATCGGTGCGCCGCGCCGGATCAGCTCGGCGACCTCGTACATCCGCACATAGCCGCCGAGGTCGTCGGGGGCCTCGATGTACATGTCCATGGGTGCGGCGGACACCCGCCGGATCTCGGTGAGGTGATCGAGCGTCAGGTCGCTCGGCACGTTGATCGAGTCGGCGCCGAGCCGCTCGTACACCGCGTACGAGGCGGGGTTGACCGGGCCGATCAGCGCGGAGACCTTGAGCGTGGTGTCGGCCGGGATGACGCCCAGGCTCCGGGCCCGGTGCAGCGCCCACAGCACGCCCTCGTCGGCGACGAGCAGGCACTTCACGCCCAACTCCGTGGCGCGTACGGCGTCTTCGACGCACCCGGCGACGGCGTCGTGGCCGCGCGCCCGCAGTCCGGCCCCGCGCGAGTCGGTGCGCACGGAGCCGCCGATGTCCCAGGTGCCGCGCGGGCCGGTGAACAGGCAGAGCTCGATGGCGCGTTCGTCGGTGGCGGCGACCATCTCGGTGATCTCGGCGTCGGTCAGCATCCACACGCCGCTGCCCTGGCTGATGCGGTGCACCGGTACGTCGAGCCGGTCGGCCTCCTCCAGGACCACGGCCAGCGCCTCGGGCCCCTCGCAGGACGGGATCTCGGTGCGCCAGCGGCCCCCGCCGGGGAAGGTGTGCGGCGAGGCGTCGGCGGGGTCGGGGGCGGGCGCCCCCAGGCCGAGCGCGGCGAGCGCCTGCTCGGCGGGCCGACGGGCGGTCGGGGCGGGGGTGTCGGTCACAGGCTGTCCTTCTCGTTCGAAATTTCGGACATGGTTCGGAGCTGTGGGTGTGAGGCGATCGGGGCGGTACGGCGCCGGGGCCGATGGTCTGCGGGGTACGGCCTACGGGCTGCGCCGCTCGGGCTGAGCTTCGCGGGCTACGGCCGCAGCAGCACCTTGCCCACCTTCGGGTCGCCGGCCCCCACGAGCGCCATGGCCTGCCCGAACTCGGACAGCGGCAGCTCGTGCGTGACCAGCGGCAGCGGGTCGAGCAGTCCGGCCGCGAACAGGCGCGTGGCGTGCGCCCAGGCGGCCGGCGGGGCACCGAAGACGGTGTGCACGGTCAGCTGCCGGACGACCAGGTCCGTGGGGTCCAGCCCCTCGGCGCCGGGCGCCGGGATCCCGGTCAGGACCAGGCGCCCGCCACGCCGCAGCAGACCGGCGGCGGTGCGGGCGGCGTCGGCGGAGCCGGCGGCCTCGATGACCACGTCGAGGTCGTCCGGGAGGTCCTGGTCGCGGGTGCGGAACTCGGTGGCGCCGAGCCGCCGGGCGAGCTGCTCCCGCTCGTCCCCCACGCCGACGACGAGCAGCCGAGCGGGGGAGGCGGCCGCGAGGAGCCGCACCGCGAGCAGGCCGAGGGTGCCGGTGCCGACGACCGCGACCCGCTCACCCGGCCGGGCGCCCGCCCTGAGCACCGCAGCCGCCACGCAGGCCGCGGGCTCCAGGAGGGCGGCAGCGGTCAGGTCGGCGTCGTCCGGCAGGACGTGCAGCAGCCGGGCCGGGAGGGTGAGGGTGGGGGCCATGGCGCCGGGCAGGGTGAAGCCGGTCTCCTCGTACCCGGCGGTGCACAGGGTCGTATCGCCCGCGTGGCAGCGGTCGCAGACCTGACAGTTGCGGAAGCCCTCCCCCACCACCTTGCGCCCGGCCAGTGTCGCGGGCACGCCCGCGCCGACCCGCTCGACGGTCCCGGACCATTCGTGGCCGGGGACCAGCGGGTAGCGGACGTAGCCCTCGGGACGGCTGCCCTGGTAGACCTCGCGGTCGCTTCCGCACACGCCGACCGCGTGCACGGCCACCAGCGCCTCGCCCGGGCCGGGCTCGCGCGGCACGTGCGGGACGAGCCGGTACGTGCCCGGCGCGTCGACGACGAGGGCCTGGCCGCTCACCGGGTCTCCCGGGGCCGGCGCTGCTCCCAGCCCTCCGACCACAGGTCGAAGCGGGCCTGCTGCTGCGGGAACTCGGCGACCGCGTCCACGTCGAGCTCGACGCCGAGGCCGGGCGCCTCGGAGAGGTGGAAGCAGCCCGTCTCCGGGTCCACCTGCGGAGCCCCCTTGACCACCTTCTTGATCTCGGCGTCAGCGAAGTCGTTGAAGTGCTCCAGGACCTTGAAGTTCGGGGTGGTGAAGCCCACTTGGAGAGAGGCGGCGGTGAGGACCGGGCCGCCGACGTTGTGCGGGGCGACCATCATGTAGTGGGTCTCGGCGGTGGCGGCCAGCTTGCGGGTCTCCCAGATGCCGCCGATGTGGCCGACGTCCGGCTGGAGGATGTCCGCGGCCTGGTTCTCGAACAGCTCGCGGAACTCGATCCGGTCGTGGATCCGCTCGCCGGTGGCGATCGGCAGGTCCACCTTGTCGGCCACCTTCTTGAGGGCACTGAGGTTCTCCGGCGGCACCGGCTCCTCCAGCCAGGCCGGCCGGAACGGCGCGAGATCGTGGGCCAGGCGCACCGCGGTCGAGGGGGAGAAACGGCCGTGCATCTCCAGCATCAGCTCGGCGTCGGGGCCGATGGCGTCCCGCACCGCTTCGACGAGCGAGACCGCGTACCGGCTCTCGGCGTGGCCGAGCTCGTAGTGACCGTTGCCGAAGGGGTCGATCTTCAGGGCCCGGTAGCCGCGCTCGACCACTCCGCGGGCGGCCTTGTGGTACGCCTCCGGAGTGCGTTCGGTCGTATACCACCCGTTCGCGTAGGCCTTCACCCGGTCGGTGACCTTGCCGCCGAGCAGCTGCCAGACCGGAACGCCCAGGGCCTTGCCCTTGATGTCCCAGCAGGCCATCTCCACGACCGCGATCCCGGACATCACGATCTCCCCGGCCCGGCCGTAGTCCCCGTACTTCATGCGCCGAACGAGATCCTCGACGGCGAACGGGTCCGAGCCGCGGACGTGGTTGACCTCGGCCTCGCGCAGATAGCCGAGGAGCGCGTCGGTGTGCCCCAGCATCCGGGTCTCACCGATGCCGGTGAGACCCTCGTCGGTGTGGACCTGGACATAGGTCAGGTTGCGCCACGGTGTTCCGACGACGTGTGTGCTGATTCCCGTGATCCGCACGGCGGTTGACTCCCTGCTGTTCGAGATTTCGTCATGCGTTCGAAATTCTGGCGTGACAGTAGGGAGGCCGCACGGGGGCCGTCAAGAGGTCGTACGAGACCGGCTTGCGGGCGGACCGCGCAGGCCGGTCCGGGCACCGGCGACGGGCACCGTCACGCCGTACGACCACCCGGACGTCGCCGGCCGCGCCCGCCGAGCCGGTGACCCCCGCAGGCGCCCCCGTCCGGCGTCCACCACGCTCCCGCCGGGCAGACCGCCCGCCACCTCTCTGCGCCCGTCGGGCTCCGTCGCCGTCTCGGCCAGGCATCATCGAAGGTGAGGAGACCATCGGCACCATCGACGAGGAGTGGCGATGAGGTTGTCGTTCCTTGAACCCGTCTACGCGGAGCCGGGCCCGTACGTCTCCGTCTACCTGGACACCTCCCGGAACGTCGAACATCCCGAGCGGGCGATCGCCCTGCGCTGGGGGCGGCTGCGCGAGACCCTGTCCCGTCAGGGCGCGGACCAGGGGCTCCTGAACGTCCTGGAAGAGGCGGTCGGCACCGACACCGAGGTGCCCGGGGTGCACGGGCAGACCCTCTTCGCCGCCCACGGCACGCTCGTCCTGAACGGGGAGCTGCCCTGGCCGCCCGAGCACGACTCCGCCCGCTACAGCACCCTGCCGGACGCCATGCCCCTCGTCACCCAGCACGTCCCGGAGATCCCGTACATGGCCGTGGTCGTCCACTACGGCGGCCTGCCGACCGCCGAGACCCATGGCTGGGTGACGCTGGAGGCGGAGACCGGCACCTGGCCCGTGTCCACCGTCACGCCGGGTGAGCGCCTGCATCGCAGGGTCGCCGTGGCGACCTGGCACCGCACCGCCCTCCGGCTCGGCCACCGGCTGGACGAGCGGGCACGGCGCGCCCATGCGGACGCGGTCGTGGTGGGTGGCGACGAGTGGGCGTGCAACGTACTGATCCGCCGGCTGCCGCACAGCCTTCGGGAGAAGGTCGTGCGCGTGGGCGGCCGGACCCCCACCGACACCGGACGCGCCCTCCTCGAACCACAGCTCGACGGCGTCTTCCGCGGCCACATGGCCGCGCACGACCGGGAGCTCGTCGACATCTTCATCGGCCGGCGCGCTCTGGACGGGCCCATGGCGGAAGGTCTTGCCGCCACCGTGGCCGCCCTCCAGCGCGGCCAGGTCTCGGCACTGCTGCTCAACCACCCGCCCGCGTCCTCGCTGCGGCTCTGGACGGGCTCCCAGCCCACTCAGCTGGCGCTCAGCGAGGCGGAGCTGACGTCCTTCGGTGTCCGGGCCCCGCGAGAGGAACGCGCCGACGAGGCCCTGGTCAGGGCCCTCGTCGGCACGGGCGCCGAACTGGTCGTCGTACCGGAGAGCGAGCTGGCGCTGGAGGAGGGCGTGGGCGCCCTGCTGCGGTACACCGACCCCGGAACCCCGTCGTGACGCCGACGGCGATCACGCGATCAGCGCTCGTAGGTCCCGACCAGCGTGCCCGAGGCCAGCTCCCTGCCCTTCAGGGCACGGTGGACGTCCTCGACGCCCGGGTGTTCGTGCAGCGGAAGCGGCTCGGACAGGGCGTACAGGCGGAAGAAGTAGCGATGCGGCCCGTGCCCCGGTGGCGGCATCGGGCCTCCCCAGCCGGCCCGCCCGAATCCGTTGGGCCAGGCCCGTCCGCCCTGGGGCGTCTGCCCCTCGGCCACCCCCGTGGTTCCCGGATCGATGCCGGTCACCAGCCAGTGCAGAAAGGTCGTCCTCGGCGCGTCCGGGTCCTCGCAGAGGAGCACCAGCTCCGTGGCCTCCTGGGGCACCCCCGACCAGGTCAGGGGCGGTGAGAGGTCCTCTCCCTCGCCGCTGTGGCGACGGGGGATCAGCGCTCTGTCGTCGAACGCGGTGCTGCTGATTTCAATTCCGCTCATGCGCGCCGCCCTACCCGCGGGCGACAGCGTCGGCACCGATCCGGACCGAAACCCCCCTTTCGGCCGAGCACACCTGCCCGTCCGGACTGCCGCCGCCGCCGTAGGGACCGTACGGGTCACCACTGGTCCCAGTGCAGGACCTGATCGCGCGGAATCCGCCGGGCCGGGCGGAAGTCGGTGCCGATCGTGTACGCGACCGGGATGAAGGCCGCCTGCATGACCTCCGCGTACGGGATGCCGAGCACGTCGGCGAACTCCCGCTCCAACGGCAGGTTCCCGGTCGTCCACACGGTGCCGAGGCCGCGCTCACGAGCGGCCAGCATGAAGCTCCACGCGGCGGGCAGGATCGACCCCCAGGTGCCGGCCTGGTGGGTGACGGAGAGGCCCTCGGTGCGTCCTTCGACGCAGGGGATGACATAGGCGGGCACCTCGTGAAGATGCCGGTACAGGTGCGTGACGCCCGTGTACACCCGCTCCATCACGCCCGGCGCGACGTCGGCCCGGCGCACGTCACGGGCGGGCAGCGGCAGGTGGGCCTCCGGGACGCCCAGGCTCGCCCGCCACAGGTCGGCGAGCACGGCCCGGCGAGCCGGATCGGTGACGATGACGAAGTGCCAGCGCTGCCGGTTGCGGCCGGTGGGCGCCTGGACGGCGAGGTCGACGCACTCCTCCAGGAGCGCGCGGGGCACCGGCCGGGTGAGGTCGAGGCGGTGGCGTACGGCGCGGGTGGTGGAGAGCAGAGTGTCGGAAGCGAGACCGAGGTTCATGCGTTGAGCCTCGTACGGCCCGTACGGGGACGGGAAGTCCGGGCTTTCACTGAGTGGAATCCGACGAGGAGACAGGGGCGGGGACGTGGGCGAGAGCGTGGCCGGACGGCTCTTCTCGGTACTGGACGCCTTCGAGGACGGCGGCGGCCCGGAGGCTCTGCGCCTCACCGACATCGCGGCCCGCACGGGGCTCCCGGCGCCGACGGCGCTGCGCCTGGTGCGGGAGCTGGTGGCGTGGGGCGGTCTGGAGCGCGGTGCTGACGGCACGTACCGGCTGGGGATCCGGCTGCGGGTGCTCGGCGCGGCCGCACCCTGCCCGCGCGGCCTCCTCGACGCGGCGCTCCCGACGCTGCGGGCGCTGGGCGCCCGGACGGGCGGCCACGCGGATCTGGCGGTGCTCAGCGCCCCGTCGGCCGGGGAGGTGCTGTGCCTGGTGAGCGGGGAGCGGCCGCCGCCGCACGCGACGGCGTACGGGAAGGTGCTGCTCACCGTCCCACCGGCGGAACTCCCCCGGCACACCCGGCACACGGTGGTCTCCCCGGGCGCCCTCGCCGGCCAGCTCGCTCGGATCCGGGCGGCCGGGCTCGCGGTCTGCGCCGAGGAGTTCCGGTTGGGCGAGGTGACGGTGGCCGCTCCGGTGCGGGGCCCGGCGGGGACGGTCGCCGCACTGGGCGTGACCGTCCCCACCGGCGTTCCCCTGGACCGGGTGACGGCGGCGGTCCGGGCGGCGGCCGGACGCGTACGGCCGCCTCTCGGACCGCCGCCGTCATCGTGAGGACCTGTTGCGGGAGTCGATCGCGGGGGACAGCGTGCGGGCTGGCCCGTCGGCACGCCGTCCGAGCGGTCCAGAAGCCGACGTTTCTCGTGATCACCGCCCGGCCCGAGCAGGAACCCGTTCACCCGTCCGCTCGTCATGTCCATGGGGGTCGCCAAAGACCCGACGCCCTTTCGCTCTTCACCGCCCAGGTCCGAGGAGATCCATGGTCGACACCGTCAACTCACTGGCCGCGTATGTGCACGAAAACCTCGTCGCGATCCTGACCCAGGGCCCCGCCTCGGTCGGCACCACGGGCCTTCACGCCGTCGTCGCGCGCGCCACGGCGCTCGGACCCGACGGCACGTGGCTCGTCGCCGCGGGCCATGCGAGCCTCGGCGCCCTGGCCACCACACAGGGACAGACGGACCACGCCATCCGCCACCTCGACGCCGCGGTGACGGCCGGCTACAACGACTGCGTGGGGCTCCATGTCCCCGCCATGCGCCCGCTGCATCACGATCCCCGCTTCCGAGCCCTGTACGAGCGGATGCGCATCACCCAGGCGGACCTCGCCGAGTTCTACTGGCTCCACCAGGAAATGCAGATCCTGTCGCAGGACGCCCAGCAAGCGAGCGTCGACAACCTCGGCCGCCTCGACACCGGGGTGTCACCGCTCCCCCTGGCCCCCATGCCGACCCGTGAACCGAACACCCTCGGCGTACTGATCACCCGCATCGAGCTCGCCGCCGTGCAGACCGCGCTCCAACGGGTCGTCATGAAGGCGGAGTTCCAGCGCAGTTCCGGCAACACCAGCCTCAGCCTCATCGACGACTCGTGGGACTACGCCCACGCCAGGCGCGACGCCTGGGACGCCGACGAGCTGGACTCCCGGCGCCAGCGGGCCGCCGCGGCCCGGGCCTTCGTCGCACGCCCCGGCGCCGGCACCACGCTCGCCCCCTGCCCGCCGCTCGGCTCGATCACCTACCCGAGCCCGAGCTGAGGAGGACGGCAGCGACGCTGCTCGGCGTACCCCGGCAGCGGCACTGCTGGGCGTACCGGCCCCCCCGTACGCCAGGACGCCGCCCGGCACCCGTACGCCGGAGAGGGGCTTCAGCCCTTCGCCCTCCCCTCGATGCCGTCCAGGACCCGGTCGAGTCCCCACGCGTACTGCTCGTCGGAGACGTACTGCGCGATCGTGTCCGCCGCTTCGGCCGTACGGGGATAGCGGTCGGCCGGGACGGCGCGGAGCTGCTCCCGGCGGGCCGCGACCCGCTCGTCGAGCGGCGGGGGCGGCGCGGGTGAGGGGAGTTCGGCGGCTTCCAGGGCGATCGCCCCGAGGACCTGGACGATCAGCAGGTACGAGGCGCGCGCCGCTTCCGTCGGATCGAGGCCGGCGTCCGCGAGGACCACGAGGAGGGCTTCGCCGAGCGCGAGGGCGTGAGGTCCGTCCATCGGGCCGGAGAGCAGCAGGGTGACCGCGCCCGGGTGGGCGAGCATGCGGTGCCGCAGATCGGCGGCGAGCGTGTGGATGCGCTCTCGCCAGGGTGTGTCCCGGGCGGTGAGGGCCGCGAGGTCCGTCTCGCCGAGCAGGTGCTCGACGACGGCGCGCACCACTGCGGCGCGGTCCGGGAAGTACGTGTAGACGGCGTTCGGCGCGAGTCCGAGTTCGGCGGCGATGCCCCGGATGCTCACCGCGTCGGCGCCACGGGTGCCGAGCAGCCGCATGGCCGCCGCGACCACCTCGTCCTCGCCGACCGCCCGCTTCCGGCCCCGCCTCGCCAGCGGCGTGTCCTGTGTCATCCGTACGCCTCCGTCATCCGTACGCCTCCTCGCTCGTCTCCTGACGCGAAACCTTGACGGGTCATTTTTGCACGGCGTACATTAATTGCACAGCGTACAGAAATTGGAGGTGCTCCCGATGCCTGCTCTCCCTCGCTCTCCCCTGCGTGTCTCCATACGCGGCCCCAGGCGCCCCGCCTTGCGCGTCTGGGTCCGATGGACTGCCGGTTTCCTCGCGTTCCCGATCGGCGGACTCGCGGGCCGCGCGGCGGCCGGGCCGGTCGACGACGCGATGAGCGCCCTGGTGGGCGGGGTCGTGACGGGGGCGGTGATCGGGGCCGGGCAGGCGCTCCTCTCCTCCGGCCGGCTGAGCCCGCCGCGCTGGGCCGCGGCCACCGCGGCCGGCAGCGGGCTCGGGCTCCTCCTCGGTGCCGCCCTGGTCGGCTATCGCACCGATCTCGGTTCACTGGCGCTCATGGGCGCCGTCGAGGGCGTCCTGCTCGGCGTGGCCCAGGCCTGCGCCCTGCCGCGCACCACCCGCCTGCCGTGGCTCTGGGCCGTGGCCATGCCCGCCCTGTGGGCGGCGGGCTGGACCGTGACCACGCTCGCCGGAGTCGGCGTGGACGCGCGGTTCACCGTCTTCGGCGCCACCGGCGCGCTCACCTTCTCCGCCCTCTCCGGCATCCTGCTCCACCGACTCCTGCCCGCCCCCACCCCCGGCCGGACCACCGGCTCGGACGTTCTCCGCGAGGTCGATGCATGAAGCACACCACCACCCCCCGTCACGTGATCTTCGGCTCCGGCGCCGTCGGCACGGCCGTCGCCGAGGCGCTGGTGCGCCGCGGGGAGTCCGTCCGCGTCGTCAACCGGTCGGGCCGGGCGGACGTCCCGGAGGGCGTCGAGGTGGTCGCGGGCGACGCGGCCGACCCCGCGTTCACCACCGCCGTGGCGGCCGGCGCGGCCGTCGTCTACCAGGCGCTCAACCCGGCGTACCACCGCTGGCAGCAGGAGTTCCCGACGCTGCAGGCCGGGGTGCTCGCCGCGGCCGAGGCGGCCGGAGCCCGGATGGTCTCGATGGACAACGTCTACAGCTACGGCGCGCCCGGCGGACGTCCGTTCACCGAGGAGACCCCCGACGCGGCCACCACCCGCAAGGGCCGGCTCCGGGGCGGGATGGCGCAGGACCTGCTCGCCGCGCACAAGGCCGGGCGCGTGGAGGTCGCGATCGGCCGCGCCTCCGACTACTTCGGGCCGCGCGGCGGCGCCCAGTCCAACCTCGGCGACCTGGTCTTCCCGGCGCTCCTCGGCGGGCGCACCGCGACCGTACTCGGCGATCCGGACCAGCCCCACACGTACACTTTCATCCCCGACATCGGGGAGACGCTCGCCCTCCTGGGCCTCCACCCCGACGCCCCGGGCCGCATCTGGCACCTCCCGAACGACCCGCAGACCCGCACCACCCGCGAGCTCGTCGACCTGGCCCACCAGGCCACCGGCCGCCCCGGCACCGCGCGGCTGCGCCGGATGCCGACGTTCGTCCTGTACGCGATGGGCGCGGTCAACCGCACGGTGCGCGAACTCATCGAGATGCAGTACGAGTTCGCCGAGCCGTTCGTCGTCGACTCCAGCCTCGTCCGGGACCGGCTCGGCGCCGTCGCCACCCCGGTCGAGGAGGCGCTGGAGCGGACGGTGGCGGCGTACCGCGCCCGCGCGAAGTGAGCAAGTCACAGGCGGCGGCACCCGTGGCCCCATAGCGCGCAACGTCCCTGTCAGTGCCGCCGGTTAGGTTGCCCGGCATGGATATGGAACTGCTGACCGAGTCCCTCTCAGGTTCCTGGGACTCCACCCGGTCGGCGCGCGACGTGCTCGTGGAGCAGGGCGAGACTGTCGTCGGGGCGGTGCTGGACGTGCTCCGCGACGAGCAGTCCCCCGTCGACTGGACGGTCTCGGCGGACGTGCTGTGCCGGATCGGGGAGCCCGCTCTCCTGCCTCTGGCGGACGCGGTCGCAGCCGCGGACTCGCCCGAGGTCGCGCGAAGGACCGGGTGGGCACTGGCGCGCCTCATGGTGGAGGGCCCGGCGGCCTACGCACCACTCCTGAACCATCCGCACCCGCGGGTCCGGAGCGATGCCCTCTTCGCCTTCCAGACCCACGCCGAGACGGCAGTGGGGTTCGTCGATCTGCTGATCCCCCTGCTGGGCGACCCGGAGCAGGAGGTCCGGCACCGGGCGGTCTGGGCGTTCAAGGCGATCGGCACCGCGGGCGTGCCCATCCTGCGCCGGGTTCGCCGGATGCCCGCGTCCGGCCCCCGGGTGCGGGCCGGCGCGCTCGAGGCCCTCGCGGCGATCGCCGGCCCCGACGGTCTCGACTCCAGGGACCAGGACGCCTGGCGTCGACTGACGGCGATCAAGCTGCTGGACGAGGTCCCGGACGGCATGCACCTGTGCGGGTCCTGGTACGCGGTGCCGACCACGGACCAGGACGCCGTGCTCGACGCGTTCGACCTGGGCAGTCCGCAGCCGGTCACCCTGCGGACCGGTGCGGCAGCCTGGAACCAGGACCACCACGACTGGGACCGGACCCCACCGCACGCCGCCTGTTCCCGCGTCTTCGTCAGCCCCGCCCTCGACGGCTGGACGCTCGTCTTCGGCGACTCCTCCCAGGACACCCACCGGATCGAGGACGCGGACGACGAGGACGAGGCCCTTCCCCTCGTCGTGAGGGAACGGTGCGCCGACCTGAGCCGGCGCTTCGGATCCGCCCAGTGGTACGGGATGAGCTGCGGCGACGGCTGGACCGCCTGGTGCATCGCCGAAGACGGCCAGGTCCTACGCCACTACGACGCGGAGGACGCCGAGGAGAACGGCGACGAGGAACCCCCACACCCGTCCGAAGCCGGCTACCTCCTGCCACACGAGGACGGCTTCCCCGAGGACGCGTTCGACGACGTGGACACCTCGGACTCCGAGGCGTTCACCACCCGCTACAACCAGGTCAAGGAAGACCTCAAGATCCCCGACACCTGCTACGCCAACGACATCGCGGCGCGGCTGTCGGTCGACCCCGCAGCCCTGGGACCCCACACCGCCACCTCAGGCCAAGGAGTCCTCGCCCTCACCACCTGCGGGCGCGAACACGGCCATCCGGCAGGGGCGCTGCCGGTATGACGCACCCACCCGCACCCGACGCGGACCGGGGGAGGCGGCGTAACCATCGCAGCAAGGCGGCCCTCAGCGTCGGGCAGCCCCCGATCTCCAGGTCCTCAAATGGAGCAGGACTGGTCGACGGAGCCGCGCCGGGCGAGTGGGCAAGCGGCTCGCGGCCGCTGTGGGGCCAGAGCCGTACTCCCCCGCCTCACCATCCGATGGCACTCCCGTGACGAGCAGCAGGGGGCGCAGGAGGCGGCTGCGATCGCGCGCCTTGTGCGCACGGAACGAACCACTCGCCGGACGGCGCCCGCACATGGTGCAGGCGCCGTCAGAAGCGGGAGCGGGGTTCAGCCGCGGATGATGTTCTCCGCCTGCGGGCCCTTCTGGCCCTGGGTGATGTCGAACGTCACCGTCTCGCCCTCGGTCAGTTCGCGGTATCCGTTTCCGGAAATGTTGGAGTAGTGAGCGAAGACGTCCGGTCCGCCTCCGTCCTGGGCGATGAAGCCGAAGCCCTTTTCGGAGTTGAACCACTTCACGGTGCCGCTGGCCATGCTGATCCTTCTGGTCAATTCACCGGTAGCCCGGATTCGAGCCACCCCGGGCGTCCCCTTCGGACGCCCGAACCAGTCCTCCCCGGACACCCTCGTACTTACACCCATTCACCGGATCTTGTTCGGAATCCATGCCGGCGAGCAGCACCTCGAAGGGCTCACCCCAATGCGGATGGGTACGAGGAGACGCTCGGCGGCAACCGGTCATGACCGAGACCCTTCCGCCGGAGTGGGGCGACGAGGGACCGAGAACCTGCACCGCATCCTGATGTGGCAACTGCTCCGTTTCACGGCACCGCCCCTCTCGGGCGCCTCCGACGCGGGACTCGTCCGCGGCGTCCTGCTGCCGCCGGAACGCCGAGGCATCAACCGCGTCGTACCGTGGGACGGCCACAGAATGGAAGGCTCGGCGGCGCACGACGTGCCTCTGATCCACCGGCAGGGGGACAACATCCCCTGGACCCACCTGATCGCAGCCTTCCGGCAGATCCTCGTCCATCCCCCCTCGTACCCGACGGCACCGACCCCATCAGCATTCCGTGCACCGACATCGGCCATGTACGTCAGCACGCAGGGCACCCTCGCCCCTCTCGGGATCGAGGTCGACCTCCACGACAAGTACGGCCGCGGACGTGCCGGCAACACCGCACTCATGGCCGCGGAACTCAAGAGCGACCGCTCCCCCTCCGGCAGCTCACACAGCAACGATATGACACTCGTTATAGCCGCGTGTACGGTGGCAGTCATGTATAACGACTGTCATAGGAGCTTGCCGTGACGATCATCACCGTCAACACGCCGACGGGACGCCTGAACCTGGAGCAGCGGCGCACCCTCGCCGAAACGCTGACGGATGCGGTCCTCGTACCGGAGGTGGGGCAGTTCGCTCCGCCCGCGCGGGTCGGGTTCCAGGTGCATTTCGTCGAGCGCCGGCCGGACATGATGGCGATCGGCGGACGACTGCTCGCGGACATCGGCCCGGATGCCGACGTCATGGCGATCGACGTGTCGGTGATGGACGGGGACTGGCGGCAGGAGGTCAGGACCGCGGTCATCGAGCGCATCCTGGCGACCCTTGCCGACGCCTGCGGACTCGCGGAGCCGGCACCGACCTGGTGGGTCAACTTCCGCGTCATCGACGAGGGAAGCTGGGGCTCCAGCGGCGGAGTACTGTCCGTCCTCTCGCTACTGGACACCGGAGCGTTCACGGCAGAGAAGGCCAAGGCGATCCGCGCGGCACTCGGCGCCTGACCCCAGCCCGCACCGGCCGTCCGCATCTCCTGCCAGGGATGCGGACGGCAGGGCCCGCGTCACTTCGCGATCGCGGCGGCGATGAGGCCCTGAAGCTGTTCAGCGGTGCGGTCGAGGGGCTGGGTGCCGCGCTGGGCCCGGCACATCGCCACGGTGCCCTCGACGGCCGCGACCGTGAGCGTGGCGAGTTGGGCGGCCTGTTCGGGCTCGGCACCGTACGCCCGGAGTGAGTCCGCCAGCAGCGTCTCCCACTGTTCGAACACCTCGGCCGCGGCCGTCAGCGCGGGAGGGATTTCGCCGTCCTGAGGTTCCTCGATGGCCACAGCCAGGACCGGGCAGCCGGCGTGGAAGTCGCTGTCCACGAGGATCTTCCGCCACAGGCCGAGAAAGGCCCGGAGACCCGCGACCGGCCCGGCCTCCAGCTCCTTGCGCAGGCTGCGGGCGACCCACTCACCGGTGTACCGGACGGCCTCGGTGGCCAGCTGCTGCTTGCCCTCGGGGAAGTAGTGGTACGTCGAGCCGAGCGGCGCCTTGGCGTGCTTGGCCATCTCCCGGATGCTCGTGGCGCTCAGCCCACGCCGGCTGATCATGTCCGCGGCGCCGGCCACGATCCGCTCGCGCGACGGCGTACTGCTCTTGATCACCTGGGGGCTCCCCTCTGGCTATAACGTCCGTCATAGTCTACCGTGACCAGCCTCTATAACGATCGTCATAGGAGCTGCCATGCCCATGATCCGGCTGACCCTCCCGTCCGGCGCCCTCACCGAGGAGGGCCGCACCACCGTCCAGCGCGACCTCGCGGCCGTACTGCTGCGCTGGGAGGGGGCGCCCGACACCCCCTTCTTCCGCGCCCAGGCGTGGAGCTATCTCGTCGAGCTGCCCGAAGGCGCCCAGACGACCGCCGAGGACGGCGCGCCCCGCTACCTCGTGGAGGTGACGGTGCCTCAGGGGGCACTGTCAGAGCGGCGGAAAGCCGGACTGGTACAGGAGGCGACGAGGACCGTCCTCGCCGCCGCCGGACTCACCCCGGCCGACGCACTGCGGGTGTGGGTGCTCGTACACGAGCAGCCGGACGGAACCTGGGGTGCGGGCGGCTCCGTCGTCCGCTACGCCGACCTGGTCGCCCTCGCCCAGCAGGACACGGAGCAGGACAAGGAGCAGGCCGATGCGTGAGCTCACGTACGTCGCCCGCCGCACGGTCGAGTGGCGCGAGGCCCCGGACCTTCGGGTGCGGTCGGCCGGCGAGGCGATCGTCGCACCCGTCGCCGCGACCTCTTGCGATGTGGACTCGGCGATCCTGGCCGGGCACGGATTCATCGACCCGCCGTTCGCCCTCGGGCACGAGTGCGTCGCTCGCGTCACCGACATCGGCGACGACGTGACCACCGCGGCGCCCGGCGACCTCGTCGTCGTGCCCTGGTCCATCAGCTGCGGCACCTGCCACCACTGCCGCACGGGGCTCACCGCCCACTGCACGTCGGTCCCGCACATGGCGATGTACGGGGCGCCGATCGGCGGCACCTGGGGCGGGCTCTTCTCGGACCTGGTCCGCGTCCCGTACGCCGACGCCATGCTCGTCCCGCTGCCCACCGGCCTCGACCCGGTCGCGATGGCCTCGGCGAGCGACAACTGGTCGCTGTCCTGGCGCCTGGTCGCCCCCCACCTCACCGCCCGACCGGGCGCCCGGGTCCTGGTCGTCGCCCGCGGGAGCATCGGCCTGTACGTGTGCGACATCGCCCGCTCCCTCGGCGCCTCCGACGTCCTCTACGTCGACCCCGACCCGGAGCACCGCACACTCGCCGAGGGCTTCGGCGCCCGCACCGCCGAGACCATCGAACCGATACGCCACGGCTTCGACCTCGCCGTCGAGGCAACCGGCCGAGTCGACCAACTGACCCTCGCCGTCCAGTCCCTCGCCCCCGAAGGCATCTGCGAGTCAGCCGGCAACCACTTCCGACCCGGCGAACTGCCCCTGCTCGACATGTACCTCACCGGCGTCACCCTGCGCATCGCCCGCGACAACGTCCGCGCCCACATCCCCGACGCCCTCGCCCTCGCCGCCTCCGGCACCGTCGACCCCGCACGCGTCGTCTCCCACATCCTCGACTGGGAACAACTCCCGGACGCCCTGCCCGAGAAACACCTCAAGCCGGTCTTCGTCCGCGACAGCCCGACAGCCTCCGCACGCTGAGCACCCACCCTCTCGGCCGTCGACGGAGAAGCGCCTGAACCACCGGGGACAGCGGTGACCGGTCGGCTGCGTGACTGCGACTCGCCTGCTCTGAGCGAGGGTCGGCAAGCGCGGGGCACGCGGCCTCCACGGAGGCCGAGGTGCCTCGCTGGTGGGCCGCACAGAGCAGGGGGACCTCGTCCGGTTGACGACATCCGATCCCACGGAGAGGGAAGCGTTCGACCTGGACCCACTCCTCGTGCCCAGTCATGGAAGCGTGGACATGCCCAGCCGGGCGGAGCGTCGGGCGCTCCTTGACCTCAAGCAAGATTGAGGTTCTAGCGTGTCTTCTACTTGATCACCTGATGACGGGAAGACACGCCCATGATCCTCGTAACCGGAGCCACCGGAAACATCGGCAGTGCCCTTCTGAAGGAGCTGCGCGCGCGGTGTACAGCAGCTGAGGGGTCTCACCCGGGATGCCGCACGGGCTGTCCTCCCCGATGGGGTCGAGGCCGTGGAGGGCGACCTCGCGGATTCGGCCGCGTTGCATCCCGTACTGAAGGGTGTGCGCTCGCTGTTCCTCGTACCGCATCTGGGTTCGGACGCCGCCATACTCGACGCCGCCCGGAAGGCGGGTGTGGAGCACGTCGTGCTGGTGTCGTCCATCACCGTCCAGACGCACCCGCACCTCGGCCCCGCCGCCGAGAACCTGGCGGTGGAGGAGCTGCTCAAGGCGAGCGGCATGGCCTGGACCATCCTGCGACCGACACAGTTCGCCTCGAACACCCTGATGTGGGCGGCCTCGATCCGTGACCACGGAACCGTCCGCGCGCCGTACCCAGAGACGGCGCTGCCGACCATCCACCCCGCGGACATCGCGGCGGTGGCACGGGTGGCACTGACCGAGCCCGGCCACCACGGGCGCACGTACACCTTGACCGGTCCCGAGCCGGTGACCGCCCGGCAGCAGGTCGAGGCCATCGGGGCGGCACTGGGCCGAGAACTGTCCTTCGCCGAGATCAGCCGCCGGCAGGCCCACGCACAGATGATCGCGGCCTTCGGCGAGGAGGCCGCGGACGCGGTCCTCGACGTCACGGGCGGAGACGTGAACGACGAGCTACTGATGGTGCGCGACACGGTTTCACGGATCACCGGAACGCCCGCCCGCCCGTTCCGCCAGGGGGCCGAGGAGAACGCCAACGCCTTCGGCTGATCCGCCTGGGCCTGGGCGCGTTCAGCCGTACGCAGGTGGGCACTGCCGCAAGCACGCCGAAACTCGAAGATCTGCCGTGGGTCACCGCCCGCGGCAAGGACACGCCAACGGCCGCCCACCGGCCATCGACGCCGAGGCGTACGAGCAGCGCAACGCGGTCGAGCGATGCGTCAACCGGCTCAAACGATGGCACGGTCCGACCATGCGACCGGACAGCTCGCCGTCGCCTACCAGGCCACGCTCCACCTCACCGCCCCCTCATCTGCGCCCGACGATGGCCACGGGGCGCCGCTCAGTCCCACCACAGCGACCAAACCGTCGAACGAACCATGCCATCGCCGGCGGTCCGCGGGTCCTGCACGGTGTCGGAGCAGTAACCCAGCAGCTCTGTGGCTGCCTGCGCTGCGGCCCGGGGATCCAGAGGCGGTCGGTCGACGACCAGCTCCAGATACGCACCCGAGGCGAGGAAGAGCTCGGCGCCCCATTGCTCGTGCCAGCGCCTCAGCAGCGCCGCGTCGTCGGCCGGAGTGAGGATCCGGTCGCCGTATCCGAACCAGTTGCCCGTCCCGATCAAGTGGGGCAGCACCACAGGCACCTCGTAACCTCCCCGCACCGGAACGAAGTTGAGCCACCGGGGGCCCCAACCCCACGTGTCCCGATCGCCGGCCCCCCAGCGCGACACCCCTGACAGCGGCTCCGCGAGCTCAGGTCCCAGTTGCGGTGCGAGACGGTCGGGGTCGTAGTCGTCCCGCCAGCCCTCCCGATCCTCCTCGTCCCCACCGACGCACTCCATCGACCACCGGAACCCCGACACCACCACGGACGCCGCACGCGCGTCGTGGTCCTGGCACACCACCTCGGCGATAACGTTCTCCAGAGCAGCGGCATCAACGCCGCTGTGAAATCCGGCTCCGGCCACTCCCTCCGGCGACATCAGGCTGACGTGGGGCCACCAACCAGTCTCGCCATGCTTCCCGCGCCACTCGTCCCAGACGTCACGCATCCGGTCCCGTTCCACAGAGACCCCGATGACCTCAACGCCTGCGGGTGTAGTCGCCCGCTTCGGAGGCGACTGGGGATAACAGACGCTCAGGACGCGAAAAAGCTCGTCAGCGGAAAGGTGCGGCTGATGGAGGAAGGTGCTCATGATGTCCGGACCCTACGGTCCACCCACTCACCGCGCACTCCGATATCCCCCCGCAGCAGCAACAGCACAGAGCTGAGCACCCGCCAAAGAGGCAGGACCCAGTGACCGGTCTCGATTGGTTGGCGGGTTAATTGATCCGTCGATGCTGCAGCGAGAAGCGGTCTCCAGGTCGCGAGCACGGAGCTGGTTTGCGCGGCGTCGTCCGGAGGGGTTCGTCCGACCGGACAACCTGGACGAGGGGCGGCGGGTCGAGCGCATCAGCCGGACGACGAAGGATCTGGTGAGGCTGAGGCGAACGACCACGGTGATGACGTCCGCGCGGGCCGGTCGGTGCCGAACATGGAGCGGGGGGACGCCCTCCAGGACGAGCACACCCAGACTTCCTCGCCAAGACGTACCGGATCCTGGCCCTCAACGACACCCGCCGACCGACGGGCGGGTGGTCTGCGTGGACCGCACTCCGGGAGACGCCCTCACTCGTACGTCTCCTTCCAGCGCGCCCGATGCCGTCGATCGCCCTGCCCGTGACCGTTCACCGCGCCGAGCGACAGCAGCGACGCCCCGTTGTTCCACAGCCCCAGGTGATCGCGGTGGACGGCGAGCATGCCGTTCTCCTTGGCGAACTTCTCAGCCGGCGCGCTGAAGTACGTCGTGGCCACGAAGATCGCCACGTCGACCTTGAAGTGCACCTTCGCGCCGAGCAGGTCACGCACCTCCCGGCTGGGGATCTTGCTCTTGGGCGTGTACCGCTTGCACTGGATCACCATGCTCCGCCCATCGGGAAGGGCCCCCAGGACGTCGGCGCCGTTGTCGTGCGAGCCGCCGACCCTGCGCACGTCGGTGCATCCGTCCCGCCGGCACAAGTCCACGATGTAGTCCTCGAACTCCGTTCCGGTCATCGCGTCGACTTCGGCGAGAGTCCGGCGTCCGGCCTGCACTGCCTCGTCATGCCGCCAGCGCCGGTCAGCGCTCTTCACGGACCGATCGGTACGCCACAGCCACCATCCACCACCAGCCGCACCGCCGAGCACCATTGCACCGATGAGATAGGGCCAGAGCACGCTCCAGAAGAGCACCACAACGACGCTCACGCCGCCGGCGATCGCGCATCCGACCCTGAGCCGCTGCCGACGGCGCTCGCGCGAGGCCGATACCCGCCGTTTCCGTGCCGCCGCCATGGCCCTCCCTCCCTCTGGTCCGGCACAGCAGCATCAAGGAAGAGGGGTCATCCCGTAAGGGCGCCGATCAGCCATTGACCGATAAATGGCAGGCCCCGGGGCTCCACTGCCGACTGTTCCGCGATGCCGCCCCGGCTGCAGGTGATCATCGGCGAATTGCAGGAGCAGCCCGACGAACCACTCCTCCGACAGAACCTTCAGGACGCCCGACAGCCGACGGTCGTCCTGCGTTTCCGCGTAGACGCGGGCGTCGAGCTCCTCTTCCTCTGACGTAAGGGAGTCCCCAAGCAGCCGACACCCCCACCCCGGCCGCAGTCACAGGACGGCCCGGAGAAGGACTTCGACAGGGCCGGGTCGCTCGCGCGCGCCAAGCCACGGTTACGCTCGTCGGCATGCTGAACCGTGTTCCGTTCAATGCGGCGCTGCTCTCCACCGTAGGCACCCCCAAGCGCACCGAGCTCCTTGACAGCAGTCCGCGGTCAAGGGTCTGGCGGGTGCGGCTCGCCGACCGACGATTGGTGATCGTCAAGCAGATCAGGGACCGCGGGGACACAGGCGCCGACGCGAACACGCGCTTCGCGCGGGAGGTCGCCGGGCTACGTCTGGCGGGGCGGGCCTCCGGGCCTGCCGTGGCCCCCGCCGTGCTCGCCACAGACCCGTCCTCTCGGGTGATGGTCCTCGAGCACGTGGACGACCTCGGCAGGACGGACGACTGGATGCCTGGGTACGCCGAGTCGCTCGCCCGGCTGCACGCCCTGACCGGGCCCGCCGATGCCGGTGCACTACCGGTCTGGTCGGGGCCCACGGCCACCGACGCGGAGTCGTTCCTCGCCCTGGCCAGGGCGCTCGACGTGTCCGTACCGTCCACGGTTCCCCATGAACTCGCCGCCCTCCTGGATCGGTTGGACCCCACCCCGCATCACGCTCTCCTGCACGGCGATCCCTGCCCCGGCAATGACCTGCGCACCGCGGACGGCGTCCGCTTCGTCGACTTCGAGCGGGCCTCGCTCGGCAACGGCCTGATCGAACTCGCCTACTTCCGCATCGGCTTCCCCACCTGCTGGTGTGCCATGTCGGTCACCGCGGCCCCGCTCACGGAGGTCGAGGACATCTACCGGACCACCTGGCGCGGCCTCACCGGGAAGGACGTGCCGGGTGACCTCGCCGACGCATGCGCAGGCTGGCTGATCCAAGGCGACGCGCTCGTCGAGCGGGCCCACCGGGGAACGGTCGACCAGCTCGCCCGCGTGCCCACCGAGGACTTCGAGTGGGGCTACGTCTCCGCCCGTGAGCGGCTCGTCCACCGCCTGGGCGTGGTCGCCGACATGACCCGCGACCACGACCACCTGCACGCCCTCGGCCGGCTCAGCTCCGCCCTGGCCAACCGCCTGCTCGAACGCTGGCCGAGACTGCGTCCACTGCCCACGCCTGATGCCCGCCCTTGGTAGTAAGACGTTGTTTCTAATGGCGTGATCGTTCGTTCAGCAGTGCATGACTGATCTCGTTGAGCGGCTGGTGCCGGACGAGTTGTGGCTGCTGTTCAGGCGGGTGGTGGCACCAACGGTGGTGATACGCCCGCAGGGCGGGGGCCGACGCCGAGCCGACGACCGTGAAGCCTTGGCCGCGATCATCTTCGTGGCGACCTCGGGCTGCACGTGGCGGCAGCTCCCACCGGTGTTCGGCCCGAGCTGGCAGACGGTCTACCGCAGGTTTGCCCAGTGGAGCAGGGACAGGGTCTGGGCCAGGCTGCACCGCGTGATCCTCGACGAACTCGGAGCGCGAGGTGAGGTGGACTGGTCCCGGTGCGCGATCGATTCCGTCAGTGTGTGGGCCGCAAAGGGGGGCCGCTGACGGGACCGAATCCGACCGACCGCGGCAAGCTGGGATCAAAGATCCACCTGATCACCGACAGGAACGGACTGCCGTTGTCCCTGGGCATCTCCGGTGCGAACATGCATGACAGTCAGGGTCTGGAGCCTCTCGTGTGCGGCATCCCGCCCATCAGGTCGCGCCGCGGACCCCGGCGCCGACGGCCGGCGAAACTGCACGCCGACAAGGGCTACGACTACGACCACCTGCGACGATGGCTCCGTCGGCGGGGCATCCGCCACCGCATCGCCCGCAAAGGCGTCAAGTCCTCGCAACGACTTGGACGCCATCGCTGGGTAGTCGAGAGAACCGTGTCTTGGCTGGCCGGCTGCCGAAGGCTCCACCGCCGCTACGAACGCAAGGCCGAACACTTCCTGCCTTCGTCGGCATAGCCGCAGTCCTCATCGGCTTTCGGCGTCTCGGTCGAATGACCAGGTGACCTCTGCACGGACCGAAGGGAGTCCCCAAAGCTCCACAGCCTCCGTGACCAGGTCGGCGAGGAACTGAACCATGCCTCCGGTGTAGTGCCACCATCCACCGTTGCGTGAGGCGACGGTGACCGCCCAGTCCCCGGGTCCGGTCGGGCTCGTAGTCCAAAGGAAGAGGTCACCCTGATGCGAGGTCGCCCAGGGAAGCAGACCGCCTGGTGAGGGATACGGGTACACCGGGACGGCGAGGTCCGCTTCCTCGCACCACTCGGCGACGATCTCCAGATCGTCGCGAACGCCTTGCACCCAAGCCTCCTCTTGGCCGGGGATCGGTGCGACCACACGGATGAAGTCGCCCAGGTCGAGCGTCGGATAAAGGCTGCACAGCAACTTAAAGTCTGCTGGGACGGCCGTGCCCAGCTCAGTCTCCACCACGCTCCAGTCCACGTTGGCCGACGTAGGCAGCCGATGCGCAGCAAGGCCGGGCACGGCCCGTTCCAGATAGGCAACCGCCTCAATGGCTTCGGTCAGTCGGAGTCGCGGGGCCTGAGTCCCGATGAGGTCGTCCACCCACTCAGACTCTCAGACCAACCGCGCGCGACGCCCCAAGGTCCCAGGAGCCAAAAAGACAACCTCTAAGCCGTCCCCGCCGGACCACCTCCCCGACCAGATGGTGATGGCGGCGAGTGGAATCCGAAATGAGGTAGACGGTGGCGGAAACATCCCCACGGCCGCGGTCCACCTAATTCCTCGCAGGCCGGCGGGGTAGGTGTTGGACGGAGCACGTAGCTCGCGTCTGGCGACAGTGGGCTGCCGCAGAGGTGACTACACGGCCCCCGACTTGGACCGCCAAACGGCATGTTCCAGTCCACCCCTGTCGTGACCGAGAAGCGCGGCCGCTTCCTCGTACACTGCGCGCAGTTGCTCGTAGGGGAGATCCGAAACGCCGGCGTCTTCAGCGAAGGCGCGCAGATGTACGTCGACGGCTATCTGTGAACGGCCGACAAGGTTGCCGATGTAGTCGATGCTCTTCGGGCCTACGCCCTTCACCGTACGCAGAGCAGCGCGATTGGCTTGCTGGTCGAGCCACGTGTGGAGGTCGTCGCGGGTGTCGACCCCTTGGGCAGCCAGGAAGTCGGTAATGGCGTGAGCCGTCGCGACCTTCCGTGCGTGGTTGAACTTCATGGCGACGGCAAGGTCTTCCGTGGCGAGCCGGGTCTGGAACCCGCGGACTGTTCTCGCGTCCGGCCAGATCGTTTGCAGCCTGAGAAGGCGCGGCCGGAGGGTCGTCTCGTAGTTGCATCGGGGCTGGAAACTGACATCACAGATGACAGCGCCCATGTGGTGCCATCCGCCGGGCTGGGGAAACGGGCCATCGCCCAGAAGGTGCCGAATGTGGTGGGCGAGCCGCTGGGCATGGCTGGGTACGGTCATGGCCCCATGATGACGCCCTCGTCTGACAACCTGGACGCGAAGCGCGAAACTGTCGAACGGCCCCTGACGGGGAGCTACGTGAGCGTCGAAACGCGTGCGTAGCGACAAGGGATTCGAGCCGTCCACGGGAATCACCTGCCCAGCCCGCGGAAGACGGCTCGACGTCGTGGTGATGTGAGGGGATGGCGTCCATCCGGGGCGTCGTTGTCAGTGGTGCCGTGCATGATCGGCGCATCAGCTTTTCGCGGAGGTGGGAAGTATCGTGCCGATCACAAACCAGCAAGTAGCGGGACACGCGTTCCTGCGGGAGATGTACGACGACTCGTACTTCCCCGACCACCTGGTCGACAGGGGAAACGGGATACTGCTGCGGCTGTGCGAGCGCATTGAGGCGGGGCAGCCGTCGGATCTGGAAGGGCTGTATGAGCTCACCCAGGCCGCGACGGAGGAGTTCAACCTGCTGGACAGGGATTTCGTGGCGTCGGGGAGCGAGATCGAGACGGTCGCGCGCGAGTGCATCTGTGACGATTTCTGCTTCGTCGCGTCGGCATACGGATTCACGGACGCGGATGCCGAGGAGCTGACCGCCGGCCGGGACTGGTGAACGAGGACCAGAAGGTCACCTCCATTCAGAGCCACTCGTGGGGAGCTGCGCTCAGTACGGTCGCTTCACAGCGGACCGCCATGCCACGCCGGTCCGCCCGGGGCAACAGGGACTCCATCCGCTCCACTGCACGTCCGCCACCGCACCCCGACCTGCCACCAGATCAATCACCGGTCCGGCTATAGAGTCCTGCCTGTGGCGAACCATCAGGACGAGACCAGGGCGGCCTACGACGGAGTCGTCGAGCTGTACGCATCGCTGTTCGCAAACCGGCTGGAGACACAGCCGTTCGCCCGGGCCATGATCGGCACCTTCGCCGAACTGGTGCGCGCGACGGGCAACCCGCGGGCGGCGGACGTCGGGTGCGGGCCCGGACATCTGACAGCCATGCTGCACGAACTGGGCCTGGACGCCTTTGGACTCGACCTCTCCCCCGGCATGGTCAATCACGCCCGGCGGGCCCATCCGGCGCTGCGCTTCCAGGAGGCGCGGATGGAGTCCCTGCCGATCGAGGACTGCGCGCTCGGAGGCGTACTGGCCCACTACTCGATGATCCACACCCCTCCGGGAGAACTGCCGGAGCTGCTCGCCGAGCAGGTACGCGTCCTGGCGCCAGGTGGTCTGCTCCTGGTCTCCTTCTTCGGGACCGAGGGACCGGAGCCGGTCCGGTTCGACCACAAGGTGGCACCTGCCTACAGCTGGCCGGCGGACCGCCTCGCCGAACTGCTGGCCGATGCCGGGCTCGTTCCCTTCGCTCGGCTGCTCCACGATCCCGCCTCCGAACGGGGCTTCCTCGACGCCCACCTGCTGGCCCGCCGTTCGTAGGTCCTGCCCGGCGATACCCGTCAGGTGTCGGTGTGCCTCCGGACTGCCGACCCGGCGGGCGCTCGCTGATCCGACGGGAATGTTCAGAAGGGCTCGTACTGTCCGAGCAGGAGGGACAGCGGCTCCTCGCCGCCCAACGACCCGAACACGTCTGCATCCGCAACCGCATCCACAGCGAGAAGGGCATCCGATGGAGCGTCCGACCCGCGCTCGCGGCGTGACGGGTGTGCGGTCACGCTGCTTACGGGGCGCTCGCCGTTGCCCAGACCCGGAACAGCGTGAGGGCCTCGGTCAGGTTGCCGGGTCCGCACGCGATGTGAAACGCCGTCTCGGCCGTCCAGGCCATCACCCAGTCGTGCTCGCTCCGAGTGACCCGCTGTCGGGGATACTCCCGATCCGCCAAGACTGTCTCCTCAAGATCAATCTTGACGGTCCAGCCCGGGTTGTCGAGCGTCGCGATTTTCATGCCCCATTCGTGTTCCCAGTCGCCATCACACTGCGAGGCGTACCAGCTCTGCAACCAGTCGAAGACGTGCACGGATTCAGCCATGGACGCACATGCTAAGGGCTGTCCCGTAACTGTTGATCACGGGTGGGATGAGACTGAGCGGCTTGGTTGGCATCTATGCACTTGGATCGGCAGCAGTACGCGTTTCAGTTGACACGGGGGTCCTGCACGCTGCACCGGGTAATTCCCAGGCATCCCGTCCAGCGTTCGTCCTATCCTGTCCGCTGCCGTCCATGCCGGGACGGACTCGACGAAGGGGCGGCGGAGTGCCGGACGTGTACAAGATCATGCTGGATGCCGAGTTGAGTAAGGCGTTCGACGTGTGGTCCGGCTATCTGAACGCCCGGACTGGCGAGGATCCCCAGGTCCGCGGACGACTGCGCTCCACGTTGCAGTCGGCCCGCGAGGCAGCTGCCGAGGGCGAACTCGCGTCTGCACGCGCCTTGGTGACGGAGATGTACGACGACGCCCGAGAAGCTGACCTGCCCTTGGCTCCCGTGCAGCCCGGACCCTGCACGGCGGACCGGCAGGCGCGCGACTACGCCAAGGACGAACTGCGGCAGGTGCTTCCTGTGCAGCTGCGCGAGGATCTCGATAGCATCGCGATCTACCTGAGCGTCACGGGCCGCCGCCTCCAGACCGCCCCTGGCCTCGACGCCGCCACACGCCAGGACATCCTCTACATCTCGGCCCGCGCCGGGATGGCTCTTGATCTCGCCCACCCGACAGCAGCGCGACGAGAACTCGAACGCCTCAAGGCAATTGCGCGACGCTGCAACGTGGCGCCCTGAGAGCCGAGCAGCCCAGTTGGCGCGCGATGCCAACTCGGATGCTCAGTCACATGAGACGAGCTTGGTGTGGCTGGTGTGATCACGACGTCGGATTCATCCTGGATAGCCCCGTTCAGCGGGCTGAGCCCTCGCAACTTCGCCAAGCTGGTGACCGTCCTGCGGCGGGCGGGCGCGGATGCAGTCCGCAGGGGGCGGCCGTGGAGCCTTCCGCTGGAGGACCGGACCCTGCTGGTCGCGGCGTACTGGCGCACGAACCTGACCATGCGGCAGCTCGCCCCGCTGTTCGGGGTGTCCAAGCCGGCGGCGGACCGGATCATCGACCACCTCGGGCCGACGCTCGCGCTCCAGCCCCGCAAGCGGTTCGCCAAGGACACCGTGCTCATCGTGGATGGCACCCTGGTCCCCACCCGCGCGACCACACCATTGCCGAGCAGTCCAAGAACTACCGGTACTCCACCAACCACCAGGTCGTCATCGACGCCCACACCCGCCTGATCGTCATGTCGGCCGGCCGCTCGCCGGAAACCGCAACGACTGCAAGGCGTGGGAGGAATCCGGCGCCAAGGCCGCCGTGGCAACACGCTGCCGCCGTCGGCAACACGCTGACGATCGCCGACGGCGGCGGCTACCCCGGCACCGGGCTCGTCATGCCCCACCGCCGGCGCAAGGGCGAAGAGCTTCCGAACTGGAAACAGGAACACAACAAGTCCCACAAGCAGGTCCGTGCCCGCGTCGAGCACGTCTTCGCCCGCATGAAGACCTGGAAGATCCTCCGCGACTGCCGCCTCAAAAGGGACGGTGTCCACCACGCCACGCTCGGCATCGCCCGCATGCACAACCTCGCCCTCGCCGGATAGGCAAGCGGACCCATCGCCACCGGCCCGGCCCGGCGACTCAGAGATCATTTACGGGACAGCCCTTAGCTTGATCTTTAACATGCGTCGTCGAACGATGCGTCGTACTTGATCACTCGGTTCGGTAACCGCCGTACACGGAAGCGGCCTTCGTCTGAACA
>NZ_JBSHDU010000034.1:0-93272 GCF_053616475.1 Streptomyces sp. NPDC055815
AGCACCTGGGCGCGCTCGGCCCGCTGCCCCCGCTGCCGCGCGCGCGCGGGCCCACGCGCCCCGACGCCGTCGGTGGGGTCTCCGTCTGCCCCGACGTCCTGGCCGAGCAGCACGCGCCCCGGCTCACGGCCGTGACCGGCCCGAGGAAGGAGCTCGGGCAGCTGGCCGTCGAGCAGGTCATGGCCCGGATCACCGCCCTGGCCGAGGGCGGGGCACCGGAGGACGAACTGGTCCTGATGCCACCGGAACTGGTGGTCCGCGAGAGCACCGCCCCGGCGCCCCGGCGCCTCACCCACCGCTGATCTCACCCGGAGGATGCACTCCCCATGGACATGCGCCGGCTCACCGACCGCCTCGGCGGTCTCGCCTTCGGCGGCGACTACAACCCCGAGCAGTGGGACGAGGAGGTGTGGAAGGAGGACGACGAGCTGATGCGCCGGGCCCGGGTCAACCTGGCCACCGTCGGCGTCTTCTCCTGGGCCCTGCTCGAACCGGAGGAGGGCCGGTACGACTTCGCCTGGCTCGACGCCCACATCGACCGGCTGCACGCGAACGGCGTCGCCGTCGACCTGGCGACCCCGACCGCCTCACCCCCGCCGTGGTTCACCCTGGCCCACCCCGACGCCCTGCCGGTGACGCCCGACGGCACGCGGCTGACCCACGGCAGCCGGGACACCTACTGCCTCGCCGCCCCCGCCTACCGCGCCGCGGCCCGCCGGATCGCCGCCGCCCTGGCCGAGCGGTACGGCGACCACCCCGCGCTCGCCCTGTGGCACGTGCACAACGAGTACGCGACCCTCTGCTGGTGCGACCACACGGCGGCCGCGTTCCGGGTGTGGCTGCGCGCCCGGCACGGCTCCCTGGACGCGCTCAACGAGGCCTGGGGAACGGCCTTCTGGAGCCAGCGCTACACCGCGTGGGAGCAGATCCTGCCGCCCCGCGCCACCCAGTGGCACAAGAACCCCGGCCAGTCCCTGGACTTCCGCCGCTTCTGGTCCGACGAGACCCTCGCCGCCTACCGCGAGCAGCGGGACGCGATCCGGGCGCACAGCGACCGTCCGGTGACGACCAACCTCATGCTGCCCGGCTACCAGAACCTGGACCTGTGGGCCTTCGGCCGCGAGGTGGACCTGGTCTCCGTCGACCACTACCCGTCCGCGCCCGGCGTGGACGCCGCCGCCGACACCGCCTTCGGCGCCGACCGGGCCCGCTCCTTCGGCGGCGGCGCACCCTGGCTGCTGATGGAGCAGGGCACCAACACCGTCTACGCCGGCGACCGTGTCCTCGGCAAGGAGCCGGGCGAGATCCTGCGCCACTCGCTCGGCCACATCGCCCGTGGCTCGGAGGGTACGCTGTTCTTCCAGTGGCGCCAGTCCCGGGCCGGCGCCGAGCAGTGGCACTCGGCGATGATCCCGCACGCCGGGGCCGACAGCCGCACCTTCCGCGAGGTCACGGCCACCGGAGAGGCCGTCGCCCGCCTCGGCGAGCTCGCCGGCTCCTCCGTACGGTCCGAGGTCGCGGTGCTGCACGACTCCGACGCCTGGTGGGCACTGCAGTCCGACGGCCTGCCGTCGGCCGAACTCGACTACCACTCCGCGCTCCGCGGCGCCCACCGGGCGCTGTGGGACGCCGGTGCGACGGTCGACTTCGCCCATCCCGAGCACGACCTGAGCCGCTATCGGCTCGTTCTCGCCCCGGCCCTGTTCCTGCTCTCGGACACGGCCGCGGAGAACCTGCGCCGCTACGTCGAGGGCGGCGGCACCCTCCTCGTCCAGCACGCCGGCGGCTGCGTCGACGAGCGCCTCCACGTCCGCCTCGGCGGCTACCCGGCCGGGCCCCTGCGCGCGGCGCTGGGCGTCCGGGTCGAGGAGCACCGCCCGCTGGGGCGCGAGGAGGAGACCGTCCTCTCGGACGGCTCGCTCGGAACGGCCTGGAGCGAGTCCCTGCGCACGGAGGGCGCGGCGGCGGTCGCCACGTACACCGACGGCATGCTCGCCGGAAGCCCCGCGCTCACCCGCCACGCCCACGGCTCCGGCCACGGCTGGTACCTCTCCACCCGGCTCGCCGACGCCGACTACGCGGCCCTGATCGTCCGGCTGCTCGCGGAGAGCGGTGCGGCTCCGGACCTGCCGGGCCTGCCGTCCGGGGTCGAGAGCGTCACCCGGCACGCACCGGACGGATGCCGCTGGCACGTGCTGATCAACCACCGCGCCGAGACCGTGCCCCTGCCGGAGCCGGCCCACGACCTGCTGACGGACGGCCCCGTGCACGAACTGCCGCCCGGTGGCTGCGCCGTACTGCGCGCGCACTGAACACCCCACGTCCGCCCCGCCCCCACGTCTCCCCCGCCCCCACCGAGGAAGGCCACCATGACCGACCCGCACCGGACGATCCGCTGGGGCCACGACGCCCTGGAGCTGGAGATCAGCCTGGGCGAGCACGGCACCCCCCGCCTGGTCCGCATCGGCCCGCCCGACGCGGCCGGCGGAGGCCCGCGTCCCGACGCGGCGCTGCCGCTGGTCGAGGTGACGACCGCGGGCCTCGGCCGCCATTGGTCGGGCCGCCACCTCGTCGACACCGCGCTCGGAGCGCGGCTGCGCCACCGCTCCCACCACGCGACCCGGGACGGCGACTGGCACGTGCTCACCGTCGAGCTCCACGACCCGGAGACCGGCCTGACCGCCAAGGCGGTCTACCGCTCGCCGGACGGTCTCCCGGTGCTGCGCGCCGAGGTCGTGCTGCGCAACGAGGGGGCGGCGACGCTGCACCTGGAGTCGGTCGGCTCGCTGGTGGCGGGCTGCCTCAGCGAGGGGGACCCGGCGGCCCTGGACAGCCTCGACCTGCTGTGGGCGGAGAACGACTGGTTCGCCGAGTGCCGGTGGCGGCGCGAGCCCCTGCGGGTGTCCTCGCCCGCCCGTGACGGGCGGTTCCGCTACCGCGCCGGCCGCAGTCCCCACATCGTGGCCGGACGGGGCGTGTGGTCCAGCTGCGGCCACCTGCCGATGGGCGGTCTGACGGACCGCGGATCGGGCCGTACCTGGCTGTGGCAGATCGAGCACAACGGCGGCGGCTGGCGCTGGGAGTGCGGCGTGCGCGACGACACGGCGTACGCGGCGCTGTTCGGCCCCGGCGACGCCGACCACGGCTGGCGCCACCCGTTGGCACCCGGCGCCGCGTTCCGCACCGTGCCGGTGGCCCTCGCGCTCAGCGAGGACGGCGGCCCGGACGACGCCTTCGCCACCCTCACCCGCTACCGCCGGGCGACCCGGCGCCCCCACCCCGACCACCACCGGCTGCCGGTCGTCTTCAACGACTACATGAACTGCCTGATGGGCGACCCCACCACCGCCAAGCTGCTGCCGCTGGTCGACGCCGCCGCCGAGGCCGGAGCGGAGTACTTCGTCATCGACGCCGGCTGGTACGACGACGAGGACGGCGGCTGGTGGAGCACCGTCGGGGCCTGGGAGCCCTCCGCCTCCCGCTTCCCCGGGCCGAACGGGATCCACGAGGTCCTGGACCGCATCCGGGAGCGGGGCATGGTCCCGGGCCTGTGGCTGGAGCCGGAGGCGGTCGGCGTGTCCAGCCCGGTGGCCAACACCCTGCCGGAGGAGGCGTTCTTCCGCCGTGACGGGCGGCGCGTCGACGAGGGCGGCGGCCGGTACCACCTGGACCTGCGTCATCCCGCCGCCCGTGCGCACCTGGACGGCGTGGTGGACCGACTGGTGGGCGAGTGGGGTGTCGGCTACCTCAAGCTCGACCACAACACCGACCCGGGCTCCGGCACCAGCAGCCGTCCCGGAGAGGCCCCGGCAGCGGGGCTCCTCGGCCACAACAGGGCGCACCTCGACTGGCTCGACGGACTCCTGGACCGGCACCCGGGTCTCGTGGTCGAGAACTGCGCCTCGGGCGGCATGCGGATGGACCACGCCCTGCTCTCCCGGCTCCAGCTGCAGTCCACCAGCGACCAGCAGGACCTGCTGCTCTACCCGCCCATCGCGGCCTCGGCACCCACCGCCGTCACACCCGAGCAGGGCGCGGTGTGGGCGTACCCGCGGCCCGAGGACACCCTCGACGAAGTCGCCCTCACCATGGCCAACGCACTCCTCGGCCGCATCCACCTCTCCGGCCGGCTCACCGAACTCCGGCCCGAGGCCCGCGCCTTGGTCCACGAGGCCGTGACCGTCCACAAGTCCCTGCGCGCCGACCTCCCGCACGCCGTGCCCGTCTGGCCGCTCGGCCTCCCGGCCTGGGACGACCCGTGGATCGCGCTGGCCCTGCGCGCCCCGGCCGGCACGTACGTCACCGCCTGGCGCCGCTCCGGAGCGGAGGCCGTCCGGGTTCTCGACCTGGCCCACCTGCGCGGCCACGAGGTCAGTCCCGAGGTGCTCTACCCGGCCTCCAGCCGGGCCGCGGCCGTCTGGCACCCGGACACCGGCGAACTCATTCTGACCCTTCCGGCCGCACCGTCCGCCGTCGTGCTGCGCCTCACCCGTACCTCCCGCGAGGGGAGTTGACGATGCCGTGCGCGACCGCGCGGGGCCCGCCCCCGTACGGAAACGCGTCCGGGCCCGATCCCCGCGCAGCCGCGCCGGGCCCACCGTCCAGATCGCCGGGAGTTCGTTTCCCCCACCCGAACAACCACGCACCCCACCCCCTGGAGGGACGCATGAAAGGGCACGTACGAGCTTGTCGTGAACGCGTCGTAGCCTTCGCGGCGGCGCTGTCGCTCGCGATCAGCGGCGCGATCGCCGCGGTCGCGCCGGCCGCCACCGCGGCGCCGATCGCCACCGAGCCGTCCGCCGCCGCGAGCTCCGTGTCGGTGTCGGTCGACGCCGCCCTGCAGCTCGCCACCATCCCCAGCACCGGCGTCGGCATCAACACCGCGGTCTTCGACGCCACGATGAACGACGCCGCCACCCCCGGTCTGCTCCGCGGCGCCGGCATGGGCGCCGTCCGCTACCCCGGCGGCAGCCACTCCGACCACTACCACTGGAAGACCGGCACCGCCTCCGGCGGAGCGTACGTCGCCCCCAACACCGGCTTCGACGCCTTCATGGGCACCATGCGCGCAGCCGGGACGCAGCCGGTCATCACCGTGAACTACGGCTCCGGCACCCCTCAGGAGGCCGCGGACTGGGTCCGGTACGCCAACGTCACCAAGGGCTTCGGCATCAAGTACTGGGAGGTCGGCAACGAGGTCTACGGCAACGGGCTGTACAGCAACGGCAACGGCTGGGAGTACGACACCCACAGCAGCAAGACCGCCACGACCTACGCGACCAACCTGGTGCAGTACGTCGACGCCATGAAGGCGGTCGACCCGGGCATCAAGATCGGCGCCGTGCTCACCACCCCCGGCAGCTGGCCGGACGGCATCGTGGGCCCCGGCGACACCATGGACTGGAACCACACGGTCCTGTCGATCGCCGGCTCGAAGGTCGACTTCGTAATCGTCCACACCTACCCCGGCAGCACCAGCCCGGCCGACCTGCTCACCAAGCCGCAGGCCGAGATCCCGAACATCGCCGGCACCCTGCGCGCGCTGATCGACCAGTACGCCGGGGCCAACGCCCCCGACGTCGGCATCGCGGTGACCGAGGCGAACGCCACGAACTACCGCGACACCTCCCCGAACGGGCTGTTCGCGCCCGACACGTACCTCACGTGGATGGAGAACGGCGCGTTCAACGTCGACTGGTGGGCCCTGCACAACGGCGTCGACTGCACCGACCTGAGCACGGTGGAGGGCGCCACCGAGTACAACGACTACGGCATGGTCTCCAGCGGCGCCTCCTGCGAACCGCCCCTGAACACCCCCTTCCCCGCCTACTACGGCACCGCGATGATCAGCAAGCTGGGGGCGCCCGGTGACACGCTGGTCAAGGCCGCGAGCTCGTCCTCGCTGCTCTCCGCACACGCCGTCCGCCGCGCCAACGGCGACGTGGCCGTCATGCTGATCAACAAGGACCCGAACAACGCGGCCACGGTGAACCTCTCCTACACGGGGTTCACGGCCTCCTCCGCCACCCCGACCGTCTACTCCTACCTCAAGAACGGCCACTCGATCGGCACGGCCCAGAGCGGCAGCCCGACCAGCCAGACCGTGCCGGCCTACGGCATCACGGTCGTCGAGATGCACCCGACCAGCGCACCCTGTCGGGTCGTCTACAACAGGAACGAGTGGCCCGGCGGCGTGATCGGCACCGTCACCGTCGTCAACAACAGCCTCGGCCAGGTCAACGGCTGGCACCTCGGCTTCAACTTCCCCGGCGACACGACCATCACCAGCAGCTGGAACGCCTCCGTGTCGCAGAGCGGCCCCAGCGTCAACGTCGGCAACGCCTCCTTCAACGCCGCCGTCCCACCCGGCGGAAGCGTCCAGTGGGGCTTCAAGGCCACCTGGTCCCGGAGCGACGCGAATCCGTCCGCCTTCTGGTTCAACGGCGCCTCCTGCGCGATCGGCTGAACCCCTGAACCGGTGGTGCCCCGGACACCTGACCGTCCGGGGCAGCACCCCCACGCGAACCACCGTGAAAGGAACCCTCCACGTGTCGGACCAGCCCCAGCCCGGTGACACCGTCCCCAACCCGGTGATCCCCGGCTTCCACCCCGACCCCAGCGTCTGCCGCGTGGGCGACGACTACTACCTCGTCTGCTCCAGCTTCGAGTACTTCCCCGGCATCCCCGTCTTCCACAGCCGCGACCTGGTGAACTGGACCCAGATCGGCAACGCCCTCGACCGGCCGAGACAGCTGCGCCTGCCGCGCGACATGCCCTCCTCCGCCGGCATCTACGCGCCGACGCTCCGTCACCACGACGGCCGGTTCTGGCTGATCGTCACCAACGTCGGCGACGGCGGCAACATGCTCTTCACCGCGACCGACCCGGCCGGCCCGTGGTCCGACCCGGTCCGGCTGCCCGGCGTCCCCGGCATCGATCCGGACCTCGCCTGGGACGAGGACGGCACCTGCTGGTGCACGGTCGCCGGGGTCTCCCAGGTCCGCATCGATCCGTACACCGGCGAGACCCTCGGCGAGCCGCACCGGGTGTGGTCCGGCACCCCGGGCGCGCTGGCGCCCGAGGCCCCTCACCTGTACCGCATCGGCGACCACTGGTACCTGCTCATCGCCGAGGGCGGCACCGAGCGCGGCCACGGGGTGTCCGTCGCCCGCGGCCTGACGCCCTCGGGCCCGTTCGAGCCGTGCCCGGCCAACCCGATCCTGACCCACCGCAGCACCAGCCACCCCATCCAGAACACCGGCCACGCGGACCTCGTGGAGGCGCCCGACGGCTCGTGGTGGATGGTGCTGCTCGGCGTCCGGCCCGGTGGCGGCACCCCCGGCTGGCACGTACTGGGCCGCGAGACCTTCCTCGCCCCCGTGGAGTGGGTGGACGGCTGGCCCGTCGTCGGCGCGCTCTCCCCCCAACTCCCCGCACCCGCCTGGACGCTGCACCCCGGCCCCGCCGCGCCGGTCCGGGACGACTTCGACCAGGCCGAGCTGCACCCCCGCTGGATCTCGCCGCGCGAGCGCCCGGAGCGCCTCTGCACCACGAAGGAACGATCCGGCTGGCTGACCCTCCACGCCGCCGGGGCCTCCCTCGACGAGAACGACGCGGTGTTCGTCGGCCGCCGCCAGCAGCACCTGGAGTGCACCGTACGGACCCTCGTCGACCCCGCCGAGGGCCGCGGCGGCCTGGCCGTACGGCTGGACGAGGAGCACCACTACGAGATCGAGGCGGCAGCCGACGCGGTGACCGTCTACGCCCGCATCGGCTCGCTGCGCACCGAGGTGGCCTCCGCCCCGGTGCCCGCCGGTCCGGTGGTGCTCGGCATCGACATCACCCCGCGGCCGCCGCAGGACTCGCGCTCCGGCCCCGACCTCGTCGCCCTCGGCGTCGAGGCGGCGGACGGGACGTTCACCGCGCTCGGCACGCTCGACGGCCGGTACCTGTCGACCGAGGTCGCCGGGGGCTTCACCGGCCGTGTCCTCGGCATGTACGCCGCCGAAGGCACCGTCCACTTCGACTGGTTCGACTACGAGCCGACGCTCAGGCCGGCCCTCTGACCACTGCCCGATCACACCCACACGACCGACCGAAAGGGACACACGTGAACGAGATACAGCAACCCTCGCACCACCGGAGTCGCGGCCCAGGCCGCCTGGCCGCCCTCCTCCTGGCCGTGCTCGTCATGCTCGGCCTCGGCACCACGGCCTTCGCGACGCCCGGCGGCGGCAAGGGCGCGTCGCGGCCGGCCGTCGTGGTCCCGGCCTCCGCCATGGACGCCGTGGCCGCGATGCAGCCGAGCTGGAACCTGGGCAACACCCTGGACGCCATCCCCGACGAGACGTCCTGGGGCAACCCGCCCGCCTCCAGGGAACTGCTGGCCGCCGTGCACGCCCAGGGCTACCGCAGCGTCCGCATCCCCGTGACCTGGACCGACCACCAGTCGGCCACCGCGCCGTACACCATCGACGCCACGTACATGGCCCGCGTCAAGCAGGTGGTCGACTGGGCGCTGGCCGAGGGCCTGTACGTCGTGATCAACGTGCACCACGACTCGTGGCAGTGGATCTCGAAGATGTCCACCGACCACGACGGGGTGATGGCCCGCTTCAACTCCTCCTGGACGCAGATCGCCTCGGCGTTCCGCGACGAGCCGCGGACCCTGCTCTACGAGAGCGTCAACGAGCCGCAGTTCGACAACGCCACGGCCGCGCAGAAGACCCAGTTCCTGAACGAGCTGAACCTCTCCTTCCACACGATCGTCCGCGCCTCGGGCGGCGGCAACGCCGACCGCCTGCTGGTTCTGCCCACCCAGTTCTGCACGCCCTCGCAGCCCCTCATGGACGACCTGTCCGCCACGATCAGGACGCTCGACGACAGCAACCTGGTCGCCACCGTCCACTACTACAGCTACTACCCGTTCGCCGTGAACATCGCGGGCGGCATCCGCTACGACGCGGTGGCCCAGAAGGACCTGGACGACGCCTTCGCCCGGATGCACGACACGTTCGTCGCCAAGGGCGTCCCCGTGTACGTCGGCGAGTACGGCCTGCTCGGCTGGCCCGACCACAACCACCCCTCCCGCATCGAGCGGGGCGAGGCGTTCAAGTACTACGAGCACCTCGGGTACAAGGCGCGCGTCGCCGGCGTCACCACCGCGCTGTGGGACCCCGGAACCTGGGCCTACCTGGACCGCGCGACCCTGACGTGGACGGACCCCGCCCTGTTCGCCTGGATCAGGTCGAGCTGGACCACCCGTTCCGGCACCGCCTCCTTCGACAAGGTCTACGTGCGCAAGTCCAGCCCCGTCACCGCCCAGACGCTCACCCTGAACCGGAACGGCACCAGCTTCCGTGGCCTGTGGCAGGGCGGCACCAAGCTGTCCTACGGCCGGGACTACACCGTGTCCGGCGACCAGCTCACCCTCACCGCCGGCACGCTGACCCGGCTGGCCGGTGACCGCGCCTACGGCGTGAAGGCGACGCTCCAGGCCCGCTTCTCCAGCGGCCTGCCGTGGCAGATCGAGGTGGTCAGCCAGGACCCGGCGGTGCTGTCCAACGCCACCGGCACGACCGGCGGGTTCACCGTCCCCACGCAGTTCCGCGGTGACGAGCTGGCGACCATGCACTCCACGTACGCCGACGGCACCACCGCCGGCCCGACCGACTGGACCCCGTACCAGGAGTTCAACAAGGCCTTCTCGCCCGACTACCCGGGCGGCGGGATCATCCTCACGTCCGAATACCTGAACGCGCTGCGCGACGGCGCACAGGCGACGCTGGTCTTCCACTTCTACAGCGGCGCCACCGTCACGTACCACGTGACCAGGTCCGGCACCTCCGTGACCGGCACCCTCGCCTGATCTCCACCTCTCGTCGCCCCGGCCGCCGCTCCCCCGGCGGCCGGGGCCCCGCCGTGCCGGGGTCCCCCGTGTTCCCGTGGCGTGCGGGGCTTTCCCGCGCGTCAGCCGGCGTGATGCGGAGGAGGCGGCGGGAGGGTGGGAAGCCCCGGCGGCGCCTCGGGCCAGACGAGCAGCACCGGGCAGGGGGCGTGGTCGACGACGAAGCGTGCGGCGGGGCCGAGGCTGTGCGGTCCGAGGTGGGAGCGGTCGCCGTCCCGGGCCAGGATCAGCAGCTCGGAGCCCTCGGCCGCGGCGACGACCTCGCGCTCGACGCGCCCGGTGCGCTCGACGGGCGTGCAGGGGCGGCCCAGCCGGTCGGCGGCGGCCTGGAGCAGCTCCCGCGCGGAGGCGGCGGCGAGGTGCTCCAGGCGTGTGCCGGGGTCGCGTTCGGGGTGGCCGCGGCCGAGGAGTCCGGCGAAGGCGCCGTGTGCCGCGCCCGGGACGGCGGCGGGTGTGACGTGGAGGAGGACGATGTCGTCGTCCTCCGGCGTCCGCGCGCGGGCGGCGTCCACACAGGCGGGCCAGGTTCCCTCGACGATCCAGACGACCACGGCCATGGGGTCAGCCTCCTCCGATGACGGTCAGCGAGAGCCACAGTGCCAGGACGGCGGCGACCAGGCTGGCGGGTACGGCGTACACGCCGAGCTTGGTGAACTCCTTGAGCTCCACCTCGCCGTCGTGGGCGTGGACGATACGCCGCCACAGCAGGGTGGCCAATGACCCGGCGTAAGTGAGGTTGGGGCCGATGTTGACCCCCAGCAGGACGGCGAGGACGGCGCCGGGTCCCAGGGGGGCGGTCAGCGGCAGCAGCACCAGGACGGCGGGCAGGTTGTTGATGACGTTCGCGAGGACGGCGGCCAGAGCCGCGAGGGCGAGCAGTTCCGGCAGGCCCGTTCCCTCGGGGATCAGGTGCCCCAGGGCCTCGTCGAGGCCGTTGTCCACCACGGCGAGGACGACGATTCCGAGGGCCAGGACGAAGGCGAGGAAGGGCACGGAGGCGGCGCTCACCAGTGCCCGGGGCGTGGTGCGGCGGCGGATCAGGGCCCGGACGGCCAGGGCCAGCGCGCCCGCCAGGGCCGCCCACGCGGGGTCGATGCCGATCGCCGAGGTGAGGACGAAGCCGGCGAGCGTGCACCCCACGGTCACGAGGGCGAACAGCGGAAGCTGCGGCGGCTCGGTCTCCAGGGGGGCCTGCGCTCCGGCGTCGAGGTCGGTGGCGAAGAAGCGCCGGAAGACGAGGTACTCGACCGCGATCGCCGCCACCCAGGGCAGGGCCATCAGCGCGGCGAACCGGGTGAAGGTCAGCCCGCTGGCCGCGAACGCGAGCAGGTTGGTGAGGTTGGAGACGGGCAGCAGCAGGGAGGCCGTGTTCGACAGGTGGGTGCAGGCGTAGACGTGCGGTTTGGGGCGTGCGCCGATACGGGCGGCGGTGGCGAACACCACCGGGGTGAGCAGCACCACCGTGGCGTCCAGGCTGAGCACGGCCGTGATCGCCGAGGCGGCGAGGAACACCTGCGCGAGGAGTCTGCGGGGCCGGCCCGCCGCCGTGCGGGCCATCCACGCCCCGCAGGCCTGGAACAGCCCTTCGTCGTCGCAGAGCTGAGCCAGCACCAGGACGGCCGCCAGGAAGCCGATCACCGGCCCGAGCCGTTCCGCCTCGGCGAGCGCGTCGTCGAGGGAGATGGCGCCGGTGGCGATCACCAGTGCCGCGGCCGGGACGGCCACGACCGCTTCCGGCCACCCGAAGGGGCGGATGACCGCGCAGGCCAGCACGAGCACGAGCAGGGCCGCGGACAGCGCCTCCGCGAGCTGGGGGTTCAGGGTCGGGTCCTTCCGTAGCGGCGGCCGGGCCGCCTGCGCCTTCGCGCCGAACGCTACCTCGTCGACCGTTGACGGTCGTGTCGGGCATCACTACTGTGCGCTCCAGATCTCCGACCTCTCGACCGGCGTTCGACATGTCGTCGCTTGGGAGCGCTCCCAAGCGACGTGCAGCCGCACCATCGAAAAGGCAGGTGGCATTGTCATGAATATGCCAGCCGGGACGGGCTCCACCTGCTGACCACCCACTTCGACCCACAGGAGCCGCTCATGCCGTCCTCCCCGCCGTTACGTCTCGCCACCGCCCTGCTCACCGGCGCTCTTCTCCTCGGCGGCCTGATGACCGCGCCGGCCGCCGCGGGCATGGACGCCGCCGCGACCACGGCCGTGCGCGTCAACCAGGTCGGCTATCTGCCGGACGGCCCCAAGCGCGCCACCGTCGTCACGACGGCGACGGGAGCCCTCGCCTGGCAACTGCGCAACGCGTCCGGGACCGTGGTCGCCTCCGGCTCGACCGCGGCGCGCGGCGCCGACACCCCCTCCGGCCAGTCCCTCCAGGTGGCCGACTTCTCCTCGTACCGGGGAACGGGCCAGGGATACGTCCTGGCGGTGGACGGCAGCAGCAGCGTCCCCTTCGACATCCGCGCGGAGGTGCACGACTCGCTGCGCGCCGACGCGCTGGCGTTCTTCCACCACCAGCGCAGCGGCATCGCCATCGACGCGTCTCTCGTCGGCTCCGCGTACGCGCGCCCGGCCGGGCACCTCGACGTCGCCCCGAACCAGGGCGACACCTCCGTCCCCTGCCAGACCGGGGTGTGCGACCACACCCAGGACGTCAGGGGCGGTTGGTACGACGCCGGCGACCACGGAAAGTACGTGGTGAACGGCGGCATCTCCACCTGGCTGCTCGTCAACTCCTTCGAGCGGGCCAAGCGGGCGGGCAAGGACGCGGCGCTCGGCGACTCGACCCTCCGCGTCCCCGAGCGCGGCAACGGGACGCCGGACGTCCTGGACGAGGCGCGCTGGGAGCTGGACTTCCTGATGCGCATGCAGGTGCCCGAGGGCAGGCCGTACGCGGGCATGGCGTTCCACAAGGTCCACGACGCGGCCTGGACCGGCATGCCCCTGCGCCCCGACCAGGACGCCCAGGCGCGCGAGCTGCACCGCCCGTCCACGGCGGCGACCCTGAACCTCGCGGCGGCCGCCGCGCAGTGCGCCCGGGTCTTCCGTCCGTACGACGCCGCCTACGCCGACCGCTGCCTGTCGGCGGCCCGGCGGGCCTGGGCCGCGGCCCAGGCCACTCCGGCCCTGTACGCACCGGCTTCCGACAGCACGGGCGGCGGCGCCTACGAGGACAACCGGGTGACCGACGAGTTCTACTGGGCGGCCGCCGAGCTGTACGCGACGACGGGCGAGAGCGCCTTCCGGGACGCGGTCACCTCCTCGTCCTGGCACACCTCCGCCGACGCGTTCAGCGCGTACGGCTTCGGCTGGGCGGACACGGCGGCGCTCGGCCGGCTCGTCCTGGCCACCGTCCCCAACGGACTGCCCGCGACTGACCTGGCCCGGGTCCGGGCGTCGGTGACGGCGGCAGCCGACGGCCACCTGTCCAGGATGGCCGCGCAGGGCTACGCGGTGCCCGTCCCGGCCGACGGCTACTTCTGGGGCTCGAACGGCGAGGTCGCCAACGACGCGATCGTCATGGCCGTCGCCGGGGAGCTGACCGGGGACGGGCGCTACCGCGCCGGCGCCCTGGAGACCATGGACTACCTGCTGGGCCGCAACGCCCTCGGCCTGTCGTACGTCACGGGCTACGGCGAGCGGTCCGCGCAGAACCAGCACCACCGCTTCTGGGCCCACCAGTTGGACGCCTCCCTGCCGCACCCGCCGGCCGGGTCGCTCGCGGGCGGGCCCAACAGCGGTCTCCAGGACCCCGTGGCGCTGGAGAAGCTGACCGGCTGCGCCCCCGCCGCCTGCTACGTCGACGACATCGGCTCGTACTCGACCAACGAGGTGGCGGTCAACTGGAACGCCCCGCTGGCCTGGCTCGCCGCCTACGCCGCCGAACGGACCTCCACGGGCGGTGACCCCGGGGGCGAGACGCCCACCGCCGCCTGCGCGGTGACGTACACGGTGAACAACGTCTGGACCACCGGCTTCACCGCGACCGTCACCGTCAGGAACACGGGTGCGACGGCCGTGGACGGCTGGCAGCTGGCCTGGACGTACCCGTCCGGCCAGCGCGTCACCAGCGCATGGAACGCGACCGTCACCCAGGACGGCACCGCCGTCAATGCCCGCAACGCCGACTGGAACAGGGCGATCGCCCCCGGTGCGACCGCGAGCTTCGGAGTCCAGGGCACGCACGGCGGTAGCAACACCTCCCCCACCGCCTTCACGCTCAACGGGAGCGCCTGCACCTGATCCGCCGCCGACCGGGCCCGGGCGGACGATTCCGCCCGGGCCCCGTCGCGCGCCGCCCGACCGCCCACGACCCCCGCCACCGGGAGGAACCCATGCGCCGACTCCTCGCCCGCCTGACAGCGGCGGCAGCCCTGCTCGCCGGACTCACCGCGACGGCGCCACCGGCGACGGCCGCCGACGCGGGCACCTTCAGCGTGCTCACGTACAACGTCGCCGGGCTGCCCGAGAGCCTCTCCAGCGCCCCGACACCCCGCGAGCCCGCCACGACGGAGATCGGCCGGCGGATCGCGCCGTACGACGTCGTCCACGTCCAGGAGGACTTCAACTACCACGCCCGCCTGTACGCGGCCGACACGACTCACCCCCACCGCACCCCCACCAGCGGCGGGGCGGGCATCGGCAGCGGTCTGAACACCCTGTCGAAGTCCCCGTACGACGGGGACGACTTCGAGCGGGCGCGCTGGAACTCCTGCCAGTACGACTCCGGCGACTGCCTGACCCCCAAGGGCTTCACCTTCGCCCGGCAGCGCCTCGCCGAGGGGGTGTACGTCGACTTCTACAACCTCCACACCAACGCGGGCACGAACGCCGGGGACCTGGCGGCACGGGCCGACAACCTGAACCAGCTCACCGCCTTCATCAGGACCCACTCGGCGGGCAACGCGGTCGTCGTCATGGGAGACACCAACACCCGCTACACCCGCGCCGGCGACACCATCGCCGAGTTCGCCGCGGCCAACGCCCTCACCGACGCCTGGGTCGAGCTGATCCGCGGCGGCACCCCGCCCGCGAAGGGCAGCGACGCCCTGGTCTGCGACCAGTCGGGACCGACGGTGCCCAACACCTGCGAGGTCGTCGACAAGATCCTCTACCGCGGCAGCAAGCTCGTCTCCCTGAAAGCGACCTCCTACAGCAACGAGCACGCCGCGTTCCTCACCGACGGCGGACTCATGCTCTCCGACCACGACCCGGTCGCGGTCGGCTTCTCCTGGTCGCGCAACCCGGCCTTCCAGCTGAGCGAACAGTTCGGCGGACCGCACGGCGACCCCTTCAACGACCTCGACCGCGTCCCCGCAGGCGCCCGCGCCACCACCCTCGCCCTGAGCGCCGGCTCCCGCGTCGACCGGCTGGCCATCACCCTGGACAACGGCACGACACTCACCCACGGCGGCGCCGGAGGCACCACGTCCTCCCTCACGCTCGGCAGCGAGGAGTACGTGACCACCGCACACCTGTGCCGGGCCCAGAAGGACGGCCGCACCCGGATCTTCCACGCCGCCTTCACCACGAACCTCGGCCGCACCCTCGCCGGCGGCACGCCGACCTCCGACTGCGTCACCCGGACGGCTCCACCGGGCTGGCAGATCACCGGCTTCCACGGCCGCTCGGGCGACGAGATCGACAAGATCGGCCTCATCCGGACCCGCCGCTGACACCCGCCCCCGAGTGCCGGCCCGGCCGCGCACCATACTGGTCGGGACCCGATCGCCGACGGAACGGTTCCATGGCCAAGAACAGCACTCCACCGACCACCGTCCCCGACACCGCCTGGCTCGGGCGCGGGCGCCACCTCGGGCCCGAGCCCGAGCGGGACGTCCGGCGCAACCTGCTCGCGCTCAAGGCGGCCCGGGTGATCGACGACTTCCTGGACCTCGACCCCGTCGAGGCGGCGCGTTCCACCGACCTGTACCCCCGGGACGCGTCCGCCGATCCCGGCCCGTCCGCCCGCCGCCTCTTCGAGGCCCGCTGGCGCGTGGCCGAGGACGTCACCGTGCGCGCGCAACTGACCACGTACGACCCCGAGTCCCGCCGCACGAAGGGCGAGGGTGTCACCTGGGTCCTGGCCGCCGAGGCCGAGCGCGCGTGGGAAGCGAACTGGCCCTCGCCGGCCACCATGTTCTGGCCCGACAGCGAGCAGGTCGCCTGGGACCACCAGCCGGTGCCGGACGTGCGCCTGCGGTCGGCGAACCATCTACCGAAGGACGACGACGAGCTGCGCCGCCTGCTGCGGGCCTGTACCCGGCAGAGCTGGTTCATCCACGTCGTGGTGCACGAGGCGATGACGCCGGACGCCCTGGGTCGCCGGCCGATCACGGCGTTCCTGCCGCCGGGCCTGCGGCACCGGGTGGTCGAGCACCGGGCCACGCCGGAGCAGGCGCTGATCGCCGACTTCGTGATGAAGCGTGAGCTGGGCGTGGGGCTGCCGCGAGGCGGCGCCGTCATCCTGCCCCCGACACCGCGGGTCGTCGATCACGACGAGGAGCGCCTCACGGTCCGCACCGTCTTCCTGGACGGTACGGAACCCACCGAACTCCTCGACAAGATCAAGGAGTTCGCCGCACTGCCCCAGCCCCTGCCGGCCGACGCCGAGCAGGTCCTGACCCGGCTGCGCCAGGGCTGGCACCTGCTCACGCCCGACGAGGAACTGGCGCACGCACGGGCCATGGTCACCCAGTACGCCAAGGCGCTCGAAGCCATGACGGCGTCTTGCGACCTGTACCGGGAGGCCGCCGAGTCGGCGCTCGACGCCCTCGCCGAGGCGACCGGCGGCAAGGGCGCACCCCGGACGCCGGCGTCGGCGCCGGTGTCGGCCAAGGACGACGCCTCGCCGTGGAAGGCCCTCACCAAGACACTCGCCCGCTTCCGGGGCCCGAACCCCCACGCACCGGATCCGGAGGTCCCGCAGGGTCCGCCCGGAACGTGAGGCAGGAGCGGAAGGAGAGCCGATCGCACGCGTGCGCGATCGGCTCTCCTTCCCGTCCGTCAGACGGTCAGTCCAGCCAGCCTGCGCCGGTCGAGCGGGGACGCGCGACGGTCGAGGCGCTGTTCGAGGAGGTGGCGGGCGGTGTCGCTGTGCCCCGCCTCCACCAGCGCGTACAGCAGGGTCTCCTCGACGACCTCGCGCTGCGCCGCGCTGCCTCCCACGCGGCGCAGCGAGGGCAGCAGTCCGCGCAGTTCCCGCACCGCGGTGGCCCACTCCTCCTCCAGGACCGCTTCCAGCGCGCTGCACAGCGGGACGACGACCTCCCGCTGCACCGGGTCCGCGCCGGCCGCGTGGGTGCGCAGGCGACGGAGTGCGGGGAGGTCGCCGGCGGCGGCGAGGGCGACGGCGCTGTGCAGGGCCGTGAACGCGGTCGAGGGACGTTCGACCAGATCGCTGGCGACGGCGTCGAGCACGCCGTCGACGGGGACGCGCCCGGTCCAGTTCCGTGACATGCGGGCCCGCCACAGCAGGGAGCCGGAGTCGACGAGGGCCCGCACCCCGTTCACCTGGCCCGGGGCGAGCTGGGCGAACCAGCGGCGGCGGACCGCCGCGGAGTCGTCGAGGGCCAGTTCGTGGAGCGCCACGTGCCAGGAGAAGTGTGCCCGGTGCACGGCGCCCCGCCCCTGGCCGCCGATCCAGCCGTCGAGCCAGTCCCGGCCGGCGCGGTGCTCACCGGACTCGTAGTGGACGTGGGCGAGGGCGTGCACGGCGTGGCCGGAGGCGGGTTGTGCCACGAGTGCCGCCCGGGCGAGCTCGCCGGCCTCCTCGATCCTGCCTTGCTCCTGCCGGACGAAGGAGAGGAGCGAGGTGTGGAACCAGTGCCCTTCGTAGGCGGACGCGGTCCGCTCCACCAGCCCGAGGGCCAGGCTGCCGTCGAGGTCCGCGACGCCGGAGAAGGCGATGGTGGGGACGGCGATGCCGAGCGCGAACGCGTCGGCGGGGAACCGGCCGAGGTGGTCGACCAGCGCCGTGTCGCCGTCGCCCGCCGCACCTGACGGGGCTCCGTGAGCCTCGATGCGGCGCGTGACGACGTCGACGAACGAGCGCTCCCGCTCGTCGCCGCGTTCCCGCACGCTGCGCTGGGCGTCCGCCAGCTCCCGGGCGACGTCGACGTCCGCTCCGCACTCGTGGCCGAGCAGGGCGAGCGCGGCGTGCCCGAGCGCGAACCCGGGGTCCAGTTCGGTGGCGCGCGCGAACGACTCGGCCGCCTTGGCCCGTACGGTGATCACCCGGGCGAGTCCGCAGCGGAAGGACGCGGCGGCCGCGGCATGGGTGGACAGCGGCAGCCCGAACTGGTCGGTGGGCCGGCGGCGTGCCGACCGGGGGGCGCCGGCGAGCGGGGCGAGTACGGCCTCGGCGATCTCCTTGGCCTGGTGACGGATCTCGGGGATCGCGGTGGTCTCCCACAGCTCGCCCCGGCGGGGCGCGCCCAGGGTGAACAGCGGCCGCTCCAGGTGCCCTTGGGCGTCGAGCAGCCTGCCGCCGTCGGTGGACACGCCGATGCCCAGCGGTCCGGGTGCGGCGAGGCCGTCGGACAGCAGCCCGCTCCACAGCGGGTCGCCGCCGGCGTCGGCCCGCAGCCCCGGCCCCGTACAGTCCACCACCCATGCCACGCGCAGCTCACGGCCGTCGGCGAGCGACACGATCAGGCCGCCGTCCTCCTGTGGTTCCGCGGCGGCGACCCGGCCGGCGTGGACGCGGAGCCTGCGGGCGGCGCGTGCCCGGGCGACGGTCTCGGCGGTGGAGGGTGCCATGCGGTGCCGGTGCACGTTCCACGGGGTGGCGTCACGGCCGAGGAACTCCGTCCGCTCCTCGTCGCCGAGGCCCTGCCAGAGCCGTGCGATCTCGGGCCGCAGCCCGTCGAGTGCGGGCCGCCAGTCGCCGTGGGCGCGGCGCGTGGCGGCGAAGTGCCGCATCACCTCCCTGCGGAGGCGGTGGAACGGGAGGGCGGCGAGGCCCGGCGGCGGCGGTACGGGGGGCAGCGGGGCGACCGCGTGCGGCTGGGGAAGCAGCCCGCTGCGGGACACGGCGTGCACCGTGCGGCCGGGACGGTCGAGGACGAGCGCGAGGTCGACGGCGGTGAGGCCGGTGCCGACGAGGAGGACGTCGTCCGACGCGCCGACGGCGTCGAGCGCGCCCGGCGTCCAGGGGCGGGGGACGAACCGGTCGGAGGCGACCAGCTCGGCCGGGGCCCAGCCGGACCGGCCCGCCGCGGGCCCGGTGGCGAGGACCACGCTGTCCGCGGTCACCGTGCCGCCGTCGGCGAGCTTCAGCTCCAGACGTCCACCGGGCGCGTCGGCGCAGGCCACCGCCCTGGTGCGCAGCCGTCGTACGGAGACCGTGCCGTGCGCCGTGATGATGGCCCGGCCGAGCGTGTCGGCGAGGTACGAGCCGTAGCGGTACCGGGAGGCGAAGTCCGCCGCGGTGACGGTGGGTTCGCCGTGCCGGCAGAGCCAGCGCCGGAAGTGACCGGGGTCGTCCGGGTAGCAGCTCATGCCGCCGACGGGCACGTTGAGCCGGTGCTCGGGGACCTCGGTGGCGTACGCGGTGCCGCGGCCCGCCTCCGGCGCGGGGTCGACGAGGATCAGATCGAGCGGGACCCGGCGCCGGGCCGCGCCTTCGCACAGCTGGACGGCGACGAGCGCGCCGGCCGCGCCCGCGCCGACGACTGCCACGGTCGGTCGGGGACGGGCGGACTCGGCCGCCGACTCGGCGGACGGCGAGGACACGACAGGCACCACGGAAACCTCCGACCAGGGCGGGTACTGGGCACGACCAAAGTTCACTATGTCGATGAACAAAGTGGAGTGACAATGCCGCTTCCGGACAACAACGACACGCCGCTGCGCTGTTGACGTCCTGTTCACGCCGCCGCAGGTCAGGTTCCCGCCACTCGTGAGACATTGAGTGCGTGAGGATCTCAGCACGAACGGACTACGCCATCCGGGCCATGGCCGAGTTGGCCTGCTCCCCCGACCGGCCCCTCAAGGCCGAGGACATCGCGGGACGCCAGGACATCCCCAACCGCTTTCTGTTCGTCGTGCTGAGCGATCTGCGGCAGGCTCGTCTGGTACGCAGCGTGCGCGGGCCCGACGGTGGCTACTCCCTCACCCGGCCGCCCTCGGAGATCACCCTCGCCGACGTCATCCGCGCGATGGACGGACCACTCGTCAGCGTGCGGGACCTGAAGCTGACGGGTCTTGAGTACCAGGGGGCGGCGGCTCCGCTGCCGGATGTGTGGCGCGCGGTGCGGACGAGTCTGCGCCAGGTCCTGGAGAGCACGACCCTCGCGGATCTGGCGACGGGCACCCTGCCCGAGCTCGTACGGGACCGGGCGCGCGACTACAACGACGACGTGCGGACGTACCCCTAGGGCCTTTCCTGGCCGTTCGGTGACACCCCTGGCGTTCCTGGTCGTTCGGTGAGCCACCCCTTACGCTCAAGGTGTGCCGCCCTCCACCGAGACTCCCGAGCCCGCCGGATCCGCCGACGGCCGACCGCGCCGGCTGGTCGTCCTGCGGCACGCCAAGAGCGCCTGGCCGGACGGCGTCGCCGACCCTGACCGTCCCCTCGGCCCGCGCGGGCTGCGCGACGCCCCGGCCGCCGGGACCTTCCTGGCGGAGAGCGGCGTCCTGCCCGACCTCGCCCTGTGCTCCCCGGCCCGGCGCGCCCGCCAGACCTGGGAGCTGGCCGCGGCGGAGCTGGACGACCCCGTGCCGACCCGCCACGACCCGCGGCTGTACGGAGCGGACGCCGCAGAACTGCTCGACGTCCTCCACGGCGTGCCGGACGGGGTCGCGACCCTGCTCCTGGTCGGGCACAACCCGGGCCTGGAGGACCTGGTCCTGCTGCTCGCTGGCCGGGCGGTCGGGGACGCTCTGGACCGGGTGCGGACCAAGTTCCCGACCTCCGCGATCGCCGTCCTGACCTGGTCCGGCAGCTGGCCGGACCTGCACCCCGGCGCGGCACTCCTGACGGACCTGGCGATCCCCCGCGGCTGATCCCCGGGTCGGTGTGATGCGGCCTCAGGGGGTGACGCGGTCCGCGAGGGCCGTCTGCCAGGCGGGCGCCGGAGTGCTCGGGGCGGCCTCGGGGCGGCGGCCGCCCCGGGCGAAGAAGTCGTCCAGGGGGAGCAGGGCCGCGCCGACCGTGACGGCCTCGGGTCCCAGGGTGCCGAGGCCCACGCTGGTGCGGCTCGCCGGATAGCGCAGGGCGTACTCGGTCGCGTACCGGGTGACGGTGTCGAGGAAGCTGGCGCCCAGCTGGAGGCCGGCCCAGCCGCCGACGAGGATGCGCTCGGGCTGGAAGAGGTTGATGAGGTCCGCGAACCCCGCGCCGAGGTACTCGGCGGTCTCTTCGAGGACGGTGAGGGCCGTGTCGTCGGGGGCGGTGTCGGGCTCGGCGGGGTAGGCGGCGGTGAGCATGGCGGTGAGGGCGGTCTCCTCGTCGGCGCCGGCCGGCGGGGTGCCGCCCGCCTCGCACCAGCGGGCGAGGAGGGCTTCGGCACCCGCGTACGCCTCCAGGCAGCCGCGGGCGCCGCAGCGGCACCGGCGCCCTCGGACGTTGACGGTGAGGTGACCCCATTCGAGGGCGCGGCCGGGTCGGAGGGGGTCGGTGACGACGCAGGCGCCGACGCCGGAGCCGAAGAGGACGGTGACGGCGCTGCGGGCGCCGCGGCCGGCGCCGAACCACATCTCGGCCTGGCCGAGGGTCTTGGCGCCGTTGTCGATCCGGTAGGGGACGGTGTCGGGGAGGTCGACGGTGCGGCGCAGGACGCGTTCGAAGGGGACGGCGTCCCAGCCGATGGTCTGTCCGTGGACGACGGCGCCGTCGTCCGGCGTGTGGGCGACGATGCCGGGGACGCCGACACCCACGCCGAGGAGCCGGTCGGGGGTGACGCCCGCGGTCCGCAGCACCTGGGCGATGCCGTCGCGGACATGGGCGACGACCAGATCCACGTCGTAGCGGGAGGTGCGCGGCCCGGTGCTGGGCAACGCCCGGTCGGTACGGGCGAGTTCGGTGAGGGTGAGGTCGAAGAGTTCGACGCGGACGCGGGTCTCGCCGACGTCGACGCCGATCATGCAGCCGCTGTCGGGGCTGACCCGCAGCAGGGTCTGGGGGCGTCCGCCGGCCGAGTCGACGCTGCCGGCCTCCTCGACCAGGCCCTCGGCGACGAGTTCGGCGACCACGTTGCTCACAGAGCCCGAACTCAGCCCGGTCGCGGGCCCGAGCATGAGGCGGCTCATCGGTCCGTCGAAGTACAGCCTGCGCAGTACGGCGGTGCGGTTCTCGCGCCGCAGGTCACGCACCGTACGGCCACTTGTCGCGTGCACGTGGGTCCCCGTCTCTGAAGTCCTTCGGTGCAACATACCCGCATTCCAAGCCTTGACGCGACCTTCTCGCGGGGATTAACTCACGTCCTAAATTAAGCCGTTGTCCTCCCGTCGTCCTCGAAAGGGCCCTGGAGCCATGCGCACAGTCAGAGCCGCCATCACCAGTGCCATCACCCTCTCCCTCGTCCTCGCCGCCACCGCCTGCGGATCCGGCGGGGGCGCCGACTCCCAGCCGAAGAAGCTCACCTACTGGGCCACGAACCAGGGCACCAGCCTGGAGGCCGACAAGAAGGTCCTCCAGCCGGAACTCGACAAGTTCGAGAAGCAGACCGGCATCAACGTCGAGCTGGAGGTCATCCCCTGGTCCGACCTGCTCAACCGGATCCTCACCGCCACCACCTCGGGGCAGGGACCCGACGTCCTCAACATCGGCAACACCTGGAGCGCTTCGCTCCAGGCGACCGGTGCGCTGCTGCCCTGGGACGAGAAGAACTTCGGCGCGATCGGCGGCAAGGACCGCTTCGTCGACTCCGCGCTCGGCTCCACCGGCGCGCCCGGCAAGGACCCGGCCGCCGTGCCGCTCTACTCCATGGCCTACGCGCTCTACTACAACAAGAAGATGTTCGCCGACGCGGGCATTGCGAAGCCTCCGACCACCTGGGCCGAGGTCGACGCCGTCGGCCGGAAGCTCAGCCGGGACGGGAAGTGGGGCATCGGGGTCGAGGGCTCCAACCTGTCGAACAACATCCACCAGGTCTTCGTGCTCGGCCAGCAGCACGGCGCCGACTTCTTCACCCCCGACGGCAAGGCCGACTTCACCTCCGAGGGGGCCGTCGCCGCCGTCAAGCAGTACGTCGACCTGATGGCCCACTCCAAGATCGTCGCGCCCGGCAACGCCGAGTACGCCCAGAACCAGTCGCTCTCCGACTTCGCCAAGAACCGCACCGGCATGGTCCTGTGGCAGACCCCGCAGCAGACCTTCGCCGCCCAGGGCATGTCCGAGGACCAGTGGGGCGTCGTCCCGGCCCCGGTCGCCTCCGGCGCCCCCGGCCAGGGCGTCCGGACCAACTCCATGGTCGCCGGCATCAACATCTCCGTCTTCAAGAACACCAGGAACCTCGACGGCGCCCTGAAGTTCGTGAAGTTCATGACCGGTGACGAGGAACAGATCCTCCTCAACAAGACGTACGGCTCCGCCCCGCCGGTCAAGTCCGCGCAGGCCGACCCCGCCTTCGACTCGGCCGCGCTGAAGGTCATCCGCGACACCCTCGCCCACAGCGCCACCGCCCTGCCGCAGGTCCCCGAGGAGTCCCAGTTCGAGACCGTCGTCGGCACCGCGGTGAAGGAGCTCTTCGCCGACGCCGCCGCAGGGCGCCCGGTCACCACCGAGTCCGTACGGGCGAAGCTCGACAAGGCCCAGCAGCAGATGCCGAAGAAGTAGGCAGCAGCCGAGATGACCCAGACCGCCGTCACTCAGCGGAGCGAGCGCGCGGTGCGCAGGGCCGGACCCGAGGCGGCGCCCGCACGGCGCCGCTCCGGGCGCCGCATCGCCCTCCCGTACCTGCTGCTGCTGCCCGCGCTCCTCCTCGAACTCCTCGTCCACCTGATCCCGATGCTCATGGGCATCGGCATGAGCTTCAAGGAGCTCACCCAGTTCTTCATCCGGGACTGGTCGTCCGCGCCCTGGGCCGGCCTCGACAACTACTCCGTCTCGATCGACTTCGACGCCCCTGTCGGCCAGGCCCTCCTGAAGTCCTTCCTCACCACCTGCCTGTTCACCCTGGCGTCCGTCGCCCTGTGCTGGTTCCTCGGCACGGCCGCCGCCGTGCTCCTCCAGGAGAACTTCCGCGGCCGCGGCATTCTTCGGACCCTCTTCCTCGTCCCGTACGCCCTGCCGGTCTACGCGGCCGTCATCACCTGGGCGTTCATGTTCCAGCGGGACAACGGACTGATCAACCACGTGCTCCACGACCAGCTCGGCATCGGCGACAGCCCCGCCTTCTGGCTCATCGGCGACAACAGCTTCTGGGCCCTGCTCACCGTCTCCGTGTGGAAGGGCTGGCCGTTCGCCTTCCTGACCGTCATGGCCGGACTGCAGAACATCCCCCGGGACATGTACGAGGCGGCCGCCCTCGACGGCGCCGGCGTCCGGAAGCAGATCCGCCACATCACCCTGCCGTCCCTGCGCCAGGTCAACCAGGTCCTCGTCCTGGTCCTCTTCCTGTGGACCTTCAACGACTTCAACACGCCGTTCGTGCTCTTCGGCAAGGCGGCCCCCGAAGCGGCGGACCTGATCTCCCTGCACATCTACCAGTCGTCCTTCCTGACGTGGAACTTCGGCACCGGATCGGCGATGTCCGTGCTGCTCCTGCTGTTCCTCCTCCTCGTCACGGGCGTCTACCTCCTGCTCACCACCAGGGGAAGGAAGGCCTCCGATGCCTGAGCGCGCCCCCCGCTCCCCCATGGCCGCGCCCCGCTCCTTCCTGTGGACCCGGCGGATCTTCCTCACCCTGCTCACCGGCTTCGTCCTGCTGCCGCTGTACGTCATGGTGTCCAGCTCCCTGAAGCCCCTCGCGGACGTGTCGGGGAAGTTCGAGTGGATCCCGTCCGGGCTCACGCTCCGTCCGTACCTCGACATCTGGGACACCGTCCCGCTCGCCGACTACTTCCTGAACTCCCTGACCGTGGCGGGCGCGGCCACCGTCTTCTCGGTCGCCGTGGCGGTCTTCGCCGCGTACGGGGTCAGCCGCCACGACTTCCGGGGCAAGCGCGTCTTCACGGTCACCGTCCTGTCGACGCAGATGTTCCCCGGCATCCTGTTCCTGCTGCCGCTCTTCCTCATCTACGTCAACATCGGCAACGCCACCGGCATCGCCCTGTTCGGCTCGCGGGAAGGCCTGATCCTCACCTATCTGACCTTCTCGCTGCCCTTCTCCATCTGGATGCTGACCGGGTACTTCGACTCGATCCCCCGCGAGCTCGACGAGGCCGCCGAGGTCGACGGCTGCGGCCCGGTCGGCGCCCTCTTCCGGGTCATCGTGCCCGCCGCCCTGCCCGGCATCGTCGCCGTCGCCGTCTACGCGTTCATGACCGCCTGGGGCGAGGTCCTCTTCGCCTCCGTCATGACCGACGACACCACCCGCACCCTCGCCGTCGGCCTGCAGGGCTACGCCTCCCAGAACGACGTCTACTGGAACCAGGTGATGGCCGCCTCCCTCGTGGTGAGCGTGCCCGTCGTCGCCGGGTTCCTCCTCCTGCAGCGCTATCTCGTCGCGGGCCTCACGGCGGGCGCGGTCAAGTGACCCGTCCTGCCGCACCCTCCCCCGGCCTCCGGCCGCACACCCTCCGGCCTTTCACGAAGGGGTCCTCCTTGTCCGACACCACCGACCACCGCACGCTCGACCTGGGCGCGTTCCCCGCGGACTTCACCTGGGGCACCGCCACCTCCGCCTACCAGATCGAGGGCGCCGTCGCCGAGGACGGCCGCGCCCCCTCCATCTGGGACACCTTCTCGCGCGTCCCCGGCGCGATCGACCACGCCGACCACGGCGACACGGCCTGCGACCACTACCACCGCTGGCCCGAGGACATCGCCCTGATGAGGGAGCTGGGCACCGACGCGTACCGGATGTCCGTCGCCTGGCCCCGCGTCGTCCCGAACGGCGACGGGCCCGTCAACCAGGCCGGGCTCGACTTCTACGACCGGCTCGTCGACGGACTCCTCGACGCCGGCATCACCCCCAACGTCACCCTCTACCACTGGGACCTGCCCCAGGCCCTGCAGGACCGCGGCGGCTGGACCGCCCGCGACACCGCCGAGCGCCTCGCCGACTACGCCTCCGTCGTCGCCGCCCGGCTCGGCGACCGCGTCACCCGGTGGGCCACCCTCAACGAGCCGCTCTGCTCCGCCTGGATCGGCCACCTGGAGGGCCGGATGGCGCCGGGCCTGACGGACCTCACGGCCGCCGTCCGCGCCTCGTACCATCTGCTCCTCGGCCACGGTCTCGCCACCGCCGCCCTCCGCGCCGCCGCGCCCGGCGCCCGCGTCGGCCTCGTCACCAACCACTCCACCATCACCCCGGCCTCCACCCGCCCCGAGGACATCGCCGCCGCTCGCCGCGTCGACGGGCACACCAACCGGTGGTGGCTCGACCCGGTGTACGGGCGCGGCTTCCCCTCCGACATGCGCGAGCTGTACGGGGTCGAGCTCCCCGAGCGGCCGGGGGACCCGGAACTGATCGCGGCCCCGCTCGACTGGCACGGACTCAACTACTACTTCCCGGAGACCGTCGCCGACGACCCGGCGGGGCCCGTCCCCCACTCCCGTTCCGTACGCCTGCCCGGCGTGCCGCGCACCGGCATGGACTGGCCGGTCGACGCCGGCGGCCTGGAGGCCTTCCTGCTCCGCCTCACCGAGGACTACGGCGTGCGGAAGCTGTACGTGACCGAGAACGGCTCGGCCTTCGCCGACACCGTCGGCCCCGACGGCGAGGTGCACGACCCGGACCGCACCCGCTACCTGGAGCAGCACCTCGCGGCCTGCGCCCGCGCCCTGCGCAAGGGTGCCCCGCTGGCCGGGTACTACGCCTGGTCCCTGCTCGACAACTTCGAATGGGCCTACGGCTACGACAAGCGCTTCGGCCTGGTCCACGTCGACTACGCGACCCAGCGGCGCACGGTGAAGACGAGCGGCCGGCGGTACGCGGACATCATCCGCGCCCACCGGACGCGGAACCGCTGACCCGGCACAGCACCTTCCCCTGTTCCCCCCTCATCCCGAGGAGCCCCCATGTCTTCCTCTTCCGTCGGGTCACCGCCGGCCCTCCGGCGCCCCCCGGCAGTCCGACGCGCCACCGTCGGCGCCCTCCTCGCCGCACTCGCCGGCGGCCTCCTCTCCGTCATCCCCGCCTCGACGGCCTCCGCCGCCCCCACCCTGCTCTCCCAGGGCGGGACGGCCACCGCCTCCTCCACGGAGGGCCCCTTCACCGCGGCCGGCGCCGTCGACGGCGACCTCACCGGCACCCGCTGGGCGAGCGACTGGACCGACGCCCAGTGGTTCCAGGTCGACCTCGGCCAGAGCGCCACGCTCAGCAGCGCCGTACTGACCTGGGAGGCCGCCTACGGCAGGAGCTACGAGATCCAGGCCTCCGACAACGGCACCGACTGGCGCACCGTCACCACCGTGACCGGCGGCGACGGCGGCACCGACGACGTCACCCTCTCCGGCACCGGCCGCTACGTCCGGATGAAGGGCCTCACCCGGGGCACGGCCTGGGGCTACTCGCTCTGGGAGTTCCAGGTGTACGGCACCACCGGCGGCGGCACCACCCTGCCCGGCGGCGGCGACCTCGGCCCGAACGTCCACGTGATCGACCCGTCCACCCCGAACATCCAGGGACAGCTGGACGAGGTCTTCCGGCAGCAGGAATCCGCCCAGTTCGGCACCGGACGGCACGCCTTCCTGTTCAAGCCGGGCACGTACAACGGCCTCAACGCCCAGATCGGCTTCTACACCCAGATCGCGGGCCTCGGCATCCGGCCCGACGACACCACCGTCAACGGCGACGTGACCGTCGACGCCGGCTGGTTCAACGGCAACGCCACCCAGAACTTCTGGCGCGGCGCCGAGGGCCTGGCCCTCGACCCGGTGAACGGCACCGACCGCTGGGCCGTGTCCCAGGCCTCGTCCTTCCGCCGCATGCACGTCAAGGGCAACCTCGACCTGGCGCCCAGCGGCTACGGCTGGGCCAGCGGCGGCTACATCGCCGACTCGAAGGTCGACGGCCAGGTCGGCAACTACTCGCAGCAGCAGTGGTACACCCGCGACAGCTCGATCGGCGGCTGGTCCAACAGCGTCTGGAACCAGGTGTTCTCCGGCACCGAGGGCGCGCCCGCGCAGGCCTTCCCCGAGCCGAAGTACACCACCCTCCCCACCACCCCGGTCTCCCGCGAGAAGCCCTACCTGATCTGGGAGGACAACGAGTACAAGGTCTTCTCCCCCACCAAGCGGACCGACGCGCGCGGCACCACCTGGGCGAACGGCACCCCGCAGGGCGAGAGGATCCCGCTGAGCCGGTTCTACGTGGTCAGGCCCGGCACCGGCGCGGCCACCATCAACCAGGCGCTCGCCCAGGGCCTGCACCTGCTGTTCACGCCCGGCATCCACCACGTCGACCGGACGATCGAGGTGAACCGTGCGCGCACGATCGTCCTCGGCCTCGGCCTGGCCACGATCGTCCCGGACAACGGTGTGACCGCGCTGCGCGTCGCCGACGTCGACGGAGTCCGTCTCGCGGGCTTCCTGATCGACGCCGGCCCGGTCAATTCGCCGACGCTCCTGGAGGTCGGACCGCAGAACGCCTCCGCCGACCACGCCGCCGACCCCACGACCGTCCAGGACGTCTACGTCAGGGTCGGCGGCGCGGGGGCCGGCAGGGCCACCACCAGCATCGTCGTCAACAGCGACGACACCATCGTCGACCACACCTGGGTGTGGCGGGCCGACCACGGCGACGGCGTCGGCTGGGAGACCAACCTTGCCGACTACGGCGTCCGCGTCAACGGCGACGACGTCCTCGCCACCGGCCTGTTCGTCGAGCACTTCAACAAGTACGACGTCGAGTGGTACGGCGACCGCGGCCGCACGATCTTCTTCCAGAACGAGAAGGCGTACGACGCGCCCGACCAGGCCGCCATCCAGAACGGCGGCACCAGGGGCTACGCCGCCTACCGGGTCGACGACTCCGTCACCGCCCACGAGGGCTGGGGCCTCGGCAGCTACTGCTACTACAACGTCGACCCGACGATCCGTCAGGACCACGGCTTCAAGGCCCCGGTGAAGCCGGGCGTGAGCTTCCACGGCCTGCTCACCGTGTCGCTCGGCGGAAACGGCCAGTTCGAGCACGTCATCAACGACACCGGAGCCCCGACCCAGGGCACCGGGACCGTCCCCTCGACCGTCGTCGCCTTCCCCTGACGGCACCCCGGGTCAGGGCTGGTGGGTCCACTTCTGGTTGGCGGCGCCCGTGCAGGACCAGATCTGCGTGCGGGTGCCGTCCGCCGAGGTGTTGCCGGTGACGTCGAGGCACTTGCCGGCCGCCGTGTTGACGACGTCGTGCGTCGAGGCGTTGTACGACCAGCGTTGCGCACCGGTCCCGTTGCAGCCGTAGAGCTGGACCTTGGTCCCGTCGGCGGTCCCGCCCGTGGAGACGTCCAGGCACTTGCCGAGCGCCCGCACGGTGCCGTCGGCGGCCAGGGTCCAGCGCTGGGCCGCGGTGCCGTTGCAGGTGTAGAGCTGCACCGCGGTGCCGTCGGCGGTGGCCGCGCCGGCCACGTCCAGGCACTTCCCGGCGAGACCCGTCAGCGGTCCGGTCGGCGCGCTCGCCGTCGTACCGGACCAGGTGAAGGTGGCGGTGGTGCGGGCGGGCAGGCTGTACGTGAAGGACTGGCCGCCCCAGTCGACGCGGACGGACTGGGCGGAGGCGCCGCCGTTGTGGGCGATGAGCGCCTTGGAGCCGTCGGGGTTGCGCCAGGCCACGTTCTGTACGGTCGCGTCCGCCGTGGAGGCGATGCGGTACGCGCCGGGGCGCACGAACTTGGTGAGGTGGCCGGTCGTGTAGTACTCGATCGTGTAGTCGACCTGGCCGGCGCGCGGGCCGCCCTCCTGGACCGTGATCAGCCCCGTACAGGTGCCGCAGCCGCCGTTGTGCGGGCCCATGTCCTGGTTGAGCGCCAGGCTCCACTTCGTCAGGCTGCTGCTCCAGTTGCGGGCGTAGTCGACGATGTCCTTGAGGTCCTCGTTGTGCTGGTTGCCGATCCAGGTGCCGCCCGAGTGCTCGGTGCTGAACTGCCTGACCGTCGGGTACTGGTCGTGGACCTGGGTGCCGACGGCCGGGTCACCGGCGTAGCCGTGCCAGGCGATGCCGCCGAACAGCGGGTCGTTGCGGACGCCCGCGTCGTTGAGGACGCCGGAGCCGAAGTTCGCGTAGTCGCCGTAGTTCCAGTCGTGGACCAGGACCTTGGTGGTGATCCCGGCGGCCCGGAAGGCGGGGTAGACGTGGTTCTTGGTGAACTCGGCCAGACCGGACGGGTTCCAGCTCATGCCCGGGTAGTTCATGGCGGTGGGGTTGCCCGCCTGGCAGCAGTTCGGCTCGTTCTGGACGGAGAGGTAGTCGATCTTCACGCCGGCCGCCTGGTAGCTCTGGAGGTACTTCACCAGGTACTGGGCGTAGAGCGGGTAGTACTCCCACTTCAGCCAGCCCATCTGGTCCATCCGGCCGTTGTCCTTCATCCAGCCGGGTGCGCTCCAGGGCACGGCCTTGAGCCGGAGTGCCGGGTTGAGCTGCTTGGCCTGGACGGTGAGCAGCCGCACATCGGTGTCGTAGCCGTTGGCCCCGAAGTCGTTCAGGTCGCAGCAGGTGTCGTCGAGGGAGACGTTGCCGGGCCGGGACAGGTCGGAGGCGCCGATCGGGTTGCGGACGAAGGAGAGGCCGATGCCGTCGGTGGGCGAGAACAGCTTGCGCATGACCTCGTCGCGGGTGGCGGCGCTGATCGCGCCGCCGCGGAGGAGGTGGGCGGTGGTGTCGGTGATCGAGGCGCCGCCGCCCTCGAACTGCTGGTAGGTGGTGTTCTCGTCGACGGCGATGGTGCGGTTCGCGCTGCCGCCGGCGGGACCGAAGGCGATCGGCGTCTGCGGGGCGAGTCCCCGCGTGACGGTACGGCCGCCGGTGTCGGAGGTGGTGGTCAGCCAGACGTCGACCCGCTCGCCGGCGGCCTCGGCGACGCCGGGACCGGTCATGACCAGGCCGCTCGCGAGGAGGGTGCCGCTCAGGAGGGCGGCGAGGCGGCGGGGGGCGCCGGACCAGAACTTGTTTCTGTAGTGCACCTGACAAACCTTTCGATGGGGTCCACCCAGACCTTCAGGCTTTCTTTAAGGTGTGAAGCTATGGAGGCCCCTCCCGCACGTCAACCCCTCCCGCGTACAACTCCCGAACGCAGAAAGCCGGTTGAGGCCGGATTCGGCCCAAGCTCTTGTCGACCTGGTCCGGACCATGGCACGCTTCGTTGCCGTCCACGACCCCTCCCCCACGTCGGCGGTGACAACGATGTCCGCACCTCCCTCTCGACGATCACGCCTTCTCCTGGCCCTCGGCCTCGGCTGCGCCACCGTGGCGGCCCTGGTGAGCCCCACCGCGCAGCCGTCCGCGACCGCCGCCACCGCGGCCGCCTCGGCGGTCGCGGCCGAAGTCGGCGCCCAGGCCCTCACGTTCAGCGACGAGTTCAACGCCCCGGCGGGCACTCCGGTCGACGGCTCCAAGTGGAACCTGGAGACCGGCGACAACGTCAACAACCACGAGCGGCAGTACTACACGAACTCCACGAACAACGCCGTGCACGACGGCCAGGGCAACCTGGTCATCACCGCCCGGCGCGAGAACCCGGGCAACTACACCTGCTGGTACGGCCGGTGCGAGTACACCTCGGCCCGGCTCAACACCGCCGGCAAGTTCACCCAGACGTACGGCACCTTCGAGGCCCGGATGAAGATGTCGCGCGGCCAGGGCATGTGGCCAGCGTTCTGGATGCTCGGCAACGACATCGGCAGCGTCGGCTGGCCCCAGAGCGGCGAGATCGACGTCATGGAGAACGTCGGTTTCGAACCGAACACCGTGCACGGCACCCTCCACGGCCCCGGCTACTCCGGCTCGGGCGGCATCGGCGCCGCCTACACGAACGGGGCGCCGTTCGCGGACGGCTTCCACACCTTCCGTGTCGAGTGGTCGCCGGACAAGCTGGTCTGGAAGGTCGACGGCGTCACGTACCAGACCCGCACGCCGGCCGATCTCGGCGGCCGCCAGTGGGTGTTCGACCACCCCTTCTTCCTCATCCTCAACCTCGCCGTCGGCGGCTACTGGCCCGGCGACCCGGACGGCAGCACCCCGATGCCGAACACCCTGACCGTCGACTACGTACGCGTCACGAACGACCAGTCGGCGCCGCCGTCCGGCGGTGGCGGCCCGATCACCGGCCTCGGCGGCAAGTGCGTCGACGTGGCCGGAGCGAACCCCGCGAACGGCACCCCGGTCCAGCTCTACGACTGCAACGGCACCGCGGCCCAGCAGTGGACCGTGAACGCCGACGGCTCGATCCGCGCGCTCGGGAAGTGCCTGGACGTCACCGCCGGGTCCACGGCGGACGGAGCCAAGCTCCAGCTGTACGACTGCAACGGCACCGGCGCCCAGAAGTGGCGCGTCGAAGCGGCCCGCGACATCGTGAACGTCGCCGCGGACAAGTGCCTCGACGTCCCGAACAGCAACTCGGCGAACGGCACCCGGCTGCAGATCTGGACCTGCAACGGCACCGCGGCCCAGAAGTGGACCGTGGGCTGAACTCCGCGAGGACGCCCGGCCCCGAATTGTCGACCCGCGCGCCCGGGACTAGCGTGGCAAGAGCAAGCCCCGTCCGTTCCGCGGAGGCCGCCATGGCGCACCTCGCCGATCAGGCCGTCAGCGCGCTCAGTGACCGCATCAGGGGAGACGTCCTCGGGACGGAGCATCCTGAGTACGACAGGGCCCGCTCCGTCGCGAACGGGGCCATCGACCACCGCCCCGCCCTCATCGTCCGCTGCGTCGGACCCGAGGACGTCGCCGCCGCGCTGGCCTTCGCCCGGGACGAGCGCCTGGAGGTCTCGGTGCGCTGCGGTGGTCACAACCCGGCCGGAGCCGCCGTCTGCCCCGACGGTCTGGTCGTCGACCTCACCGCGATCCACGGAATCGAGGTCGACGCCGGGGCCCGCACCGCACGCTGTGGCGGCGGAGCCACCCTGGCCCAGCTCGACGCCGCCACCCAGGCCCACGGCCTCGCCGTGCCGTCCGGCACCATCAGCCACACGGGGGTCGGCGGTCTGACCCTGGGCGGTGGCATGGGCTGGCTCACCCGCGACCACGGGCTGACCGTCGACAACCTGCTGGGTGCCGAGGTGGTGCTGGCCAACGGCACCCTCGTCCACGCGTCCGCGGACGAGAACCCCGATCTGTTCTGGGCGCTGCGCGGCGGCGGAGGCAACTTCGGGGTGGTCACGGCCTTCGACTTCGCGCTGCACCCGGTGGGGCCCGAGGTGCACGTCGGTGTCTTCTTCTGGGACATGTCGGTGGGCCGCGAGGCCCTGGAACTGATCCGCGAGGTGGTGCCGGCGCTTCCGCCGCGGCACAGCGCGTTGGTCGGCGTCGGGCTGAACGCCCCGCCGGAGCCCTTCGTGCCGGCCGAGCACCAGGGCAAGCTCGGCCACGCACTGATCATCGCGGGGTTCGCCGGCGCGGAGGAACACGCCGCCGCGGCCGCCCTGTTGGACGGGGGGCCGCCGAGGCTCTTCGAGATGCGGACACCGCTGCCGTACACCGGCCTGCAGAGCATGCTCGACGACTCCTCGCCGTACGGGATTCTCGACTACGAGAAGGGGCTGCCGCTCGCGGACTTCACCGACGACGTGATCGCGCTGCTGAACGACCACCTGCGGCGCAAGACCTCGCCGCTGACCTTCTGCCCGACCTTCCGCCTGGACGGTGCCTTCGCCGAGGTCGACGAGGAGGCCACGGCCTACGGGGGTTCGCGCGAACCCGGTTACATGCTGGCGCTCACCGCCCTCAGCCTCGATCCGGAGGAGCTGGTGGCGGACACCGCCTGGGTCAGGGGGCTGTGGACGGAGCTGCTGCCGCACGCGGTCCGCCCCGGTGGCTACGTCAACTTCATGGCGGAGATCGAGGAGGACCGCGTCCGGGCGTCCTACGGGCCGGAGAAGTACCGGCGGCTGGCGCGGATCAAGGCCACGTACGACCCGGACAACGTCTTCCACCGCAACGCCAACATCCTGCCGTCGGTCGCCTGACGCACCGACGGATGACAGACGCGCGGCGTACGGCCTCTCCCGTCCTGCGGTGGGGAGAGGCCGTAGCGCCTTCGTGTCAGCAGGTGAAGCGGGCCTCGGCCCAGTCCGAGTGGTCGTAGTAGTTTCCGTCACCGGCGTCGGTGGTGCGCAGTTCGACCTCGGTGGCGCCGGTGATGTCGGCCGTGAACGGCCGGCCCGGGTCGGTGCCGCGCAGGACGTCGCTCTCGGCGATCCTGCGGCCGTCGGCCCAGACCTCGAAGGTCACCGAGCCCCGCGGGCCGTCCTCGTCGTCGACACCGACGGTCGCGTGGAACGTCCGGCATCCGCCGCCGACGTAGAACAGGGCCCTGGACTTGGCGTGGGCGCCGAGGCCCTTGGCGTAGGGGACGCCCTCGATGACGATCGGGTGGCCGGCCGGGCTCTTGTCGCGCTGCACGATGCCCCAGTCGGCGGACGAGGCCATGATCGGCAGGTCGCTCGCGTAGGGGGTGCCGGTCGGGACGGGCGGTGGCACGGTGAGCGTCAGGGTCTTGTCGACGGTGGTGTCCCGGCTGCCGTTCCACCGGTAGGCGGCGGTGGCCTTGACCTGGTACTTGCCGGGCTTGGCGTCGGCCGGGGGCCGCACGGTCCAGGAGGTGCGCAGGGACTGGCCGAGGCCGAGGCCGCCCTTGGGGCTGCTGCCGGTGGGGGTGACGGTCCAGCCCGTGGGGGCGGTGACGGTCACCGACGGGTCGGTGACGGCGGTCGGTCCGAGGTCGGTGAAGTCCGCGGTGAGCGGGGTGTCGGTGCCGGTCTTGGCCAGCACCACCGGCGACCCGGGGTAGGTCGGGGTTCCGGTGAGCGACACGGCGGTGGCGGGCCCGTCGGGCAGCGCGATCCGGTCGATGTCGGGCGCCCAGCCGGCGGGGTTGCCGAGTTCCAGGGTGTGGCTGCCCGCGGCGAGGCGCACGGTGGCGGTCGCCACGCCGGTGTGGTCGCCGCCGGTCGGCGGGAAGGAGAGGGCGGCGGACGTTCCGCCGTCGACCTTCAGGGTGGCGGTGCGGTCGGTGGCGTCGCCGTTGGAGTAGCCGATCTTCAGGGTGTAGGTGCCGTCGTGGGGCACGGTGACGCCGTTGATCCGCAGCGCGGCGCCCTTGCCGAGCCATCCGACCTTGCCGCCGCCCGAGCAGGCGCCGCAGTCGCTGCGTACGGCGCCGCCGGTCGGGGTGTTGCCGGCGGCCTCCGCCTCGTACGTGGCGTCGGCGTTCTGCGGGTACCAGGTGCCGGAGTGGACGTCCAGGCTCCAGCTGTCCTGCCAGTCGAGCCTCGCGGTGCCGCCGCCGATGCTGAGGGGCAGCCAGATGGGCTGGGAGTCGAAGAGCCGCTCGGGCTTCCAGCGGTCGCCGACGTAGAGGTGGGTGGTGCCACGGCTTCCGGTGACCGGGACGATGGTGGAGACCTGCGAGTCGAAGGTGCGGCTGCCGACCGGCGCGAAGGTCTTGAACGCGCTCCAGGGGCCGGCCGGCGAGGGCGCGGTGGCGTAGGCGTTGTCGTTGCTGGACCAGCCGGTCAGGCGGGAGCCGAAGAGGTAGTACAGGCCGTCCGCCTTGACCATGGCGGGTGACTCGAAGCTGTCGACGAGGGCGGTGCCGCTCTCGACCGAGAGGTAGTCTGCGGAGAGCTTGTCGATCCGCAGGCCGTTCTCACGGTCCTCGGTGAGCAGGTAGCCGGTGCCGTCGTCGTCCTTGAACAGTCCCATGTCGCGGCTCTGGTGGCCGAGGGGCCGGAAGCTGCCGCGGTAGCTGTACGCGCCGCACGGGGTGGTGCTGGTGGCGACGCCGACCTTCGCCTCCTGGTAGGTCGGGTCCTCGACGTGCATGTACATCACGTACTGGCGGGTGCTGTCGTTGTAGATCACCTTGGGCCGCTCGACCACGCGGCCGGGTCCGAGGTCGCCGTCGGCCCGGCGGGAGAGGGCGTCGCCCTCGAAGTGCCAGCTGGTGAGGTCCTGCGAGGAGTAGCAGGCGACGGCGGTGTAGTGCTGTCCGGCGGTCTTGTCCTCGCCGACCATGTAGTAGGTGGAGCCGACCTTGAAGAGGCCGGCGCCGTGGGCCTGGAGCAGCCGTCCGGTGTCGTCGGTCCAGCCGGCGGCGGGGACGATGGGGTGGGTGGGCATGAGCGTCCCGGCCGGCGGCACGGTCTCCGCCTGTGCGGAGAAGCCCGAGGGGACGACGGCGGCGATCGCCGCCATGAGCGCGGCGCTCAGCGCCGCGATGACGCGCGGTCTGGCCATGATGGCCTCCGTTGTGGTGGTGGGGGGGCGGGGTGGTCCTGATCAGAGCGAGGTGCGCTGGAACTGCTGGTGGGTGGCGCCGGTGCAGACGGCCGGCCTGAGCTGGGCGTTGTCGGCGGTGGAGGCGTTGGCCACCTCGGCGCACTCGCCGGTGACGGCGTTGACGAGCTGGACGTAGCCGGTGCCGAGGTCCCGGACGGTCCAGTGCTGTTTGGGCTTGGCGACGCCGCACGTCCAGGTGATGACGGCGGTGGCGAGGTCCATGCACTTGTTGGCGCTGCGGGAGACCAGGCGGGACTCGCCGTCGGCGAGGGAGTCGATCCGCCACTGCTGGTCGGTGTTGCCGGTGCAGCCGTACTGGACGACCGCGGACTGGTTGGCCTTGACGCACCTGCCGGAGTGGCGCACCGTCAGCCGGTCGTAGCCGGTGCCGATCGGGGTGACGGTGCCGGCCGTGGTGTCGACGGCCAGTTCCCTGGCGTAGGCCATGGTCATCGTGGTGGCGGTCGGGAAGTTCAGGGGCAGCCGGACGTACGTGGAGTCCTCGACCGGCCCGCCCCAGGAGCCGGCCCAGCGGTCGCCCAGGTAGAGGTACGTCGTGGCCTGGGTGCCCTGGACGGTCAGGACGTACGCGGTCTGCGAGCCGTACGCCTGGGAGTCGCCGACGTTCGCGTTGGCGCTCCAGGCGCAGGCGACGCAGCTCGCGGTGGCGTACTGCTGCTGGGTGGGCAGCCAGCCCTTCTGTCCGGAGGTGAGCAGGAAGTAGACGCCGTTCCGCTTGAACATGGCCGGGGCCTCGCGGCGGGCGCCGGGGAAGAGGGTCTGCACCTGCGACTGGACGTTCGTGTAGTCGGCGGTGAGTCGGTAGACGTGGAGGTCGGCGTTGTCGTTGGCGGCGGAGATCAGGTACGCGCTGCCGTCGTCGTCGCGGAAGAGCGTCATGTCCCGTGACTCGTGGCCGAGCGGTCGGAAGCTGCCCTGGTAGGTGTAGTCGCCGTCGACGGTGGAGGAGACGGCGACGGCGACCTCGGCCTCGGTGTAGTCGACGCCGTTCTCCTTGTGGGCCCACAGGACGAACTGACCGGTGGCCGCGTTGTGGACGACCTTGGGGCGTTCGAGGTTGGCGAGCTGCAGCTCGGGGTGGCTCGCCTGGGTGAGGACGTGGTTGCGGAACTCCCAGTTCTTCAGGTCGGTGGAGCGCCAGACCGAGAGGGAGCGGAAGGTGTCGTCGGGATTGCGGTCCTCGCCGAACCAGTAGAAGGAGCCGTTGACGTTGATGACGCCGCCGCCGTGCGTGTGGACCGGGTTGCCGGTGGTGTCGGTGATCGGGGCGCCGACCGGGACGGTGACGGAAGCGGCCCGGGCGGGTGCGGTCGGCAGGAGGGCCGCGACCAGGAGGGCGATCAGCAGGGCGACGCGGAGAGCGGTGCGCCGGGAGGGAGGGGACACGGAGTCGTTCATGCGGGGAACTCCTCTGCGGGCAGGGCGCCTTGGGGACGGCGCCCCTGGGGGGGAGGGAGGGCCTCAGTCCTTGAGGCCGCTCAGGGTGATGCCCTGGACGATGTGGCGCTGGGCGACCAGGAACATCACGGCGAGGGGCACGATCGTGACGACCGCGCCGGCGAACAGTCCGGGCAGGTTGACCGACTGCGCCGTGAGGAAGGTCGAGAGGGCGATCTGGGCCGTCCAGGTGCTCGGGTCCTGGCCGATGACCAGCGGCCACAGGAAGGCGTTCCAGCTCTCGATGAAGGACAGGGCGCCGAGCGCCGCGAACATCGACGTCGAGTTGGGCAGCACGATCCGGCGGTAGACCCCGAGGTACCCGAGGCCGTCCATGCGTCCTGCTTCTTCGATCTCGGCGGGGAAGCGCAGATAGAAGTTGCGGAACAGCAGCACCGCGAACGCGTTGAACAGGCCCGGGGCGATGATGCCCCACTGGGTGTTCACCCCGCCCAGGGAGCCCACCACGACGAAGGTCGGGATGAAGGTGACCGAGCCGGGGATCATCAGCGTCACGACAATGAACGAGAACACCGCGCCGCTTCCGGGTACGGGGATCCTGGCCAGCGCGTAGCCGGCCATCGAGGCGAGCAGGGTGGAGACGGGCGCGGTGACGGCGGCGATCAGCAGGGAGTTGGCGAGCGCGCCCGCCATGGGGACGGCGGGGTCGGTGAACAGCCCGGTGAAGTTGTCGAGCGTGAAGGGCTGGGGCAGCCACTGCCAGTCGGGGGAGGTGACCTGCTGCTGTGTCATGAGCGCGTTGCGCAGCATGACGTAGAAGGGCAGCAGGAAGACGGTGGCGGCGATCCCGAGGGAGAGGTACGTGGCGAAGGTGGCCGCCGTGCGGCGGTGGATCGGGCTCGGGCCCGGGTGTCGGCTCATGACGGTCAGTCCTTCCGGCCGAAGCCGACCAGTCGGCCCTGGAGCAGGGTGACCGCGACGATGATCAGGGTGAGGAGGAAGGCGCCCGCCGAGCCGACGCCGTAGTTCTGGTCGCCGAGTGCCACGTTGTAGAGGTGGACCAGCGGCGGGCTCACCGGTGCGGTGCGGCTGCCGCCGAGACCGCCGCTGAACAGGTTGTAGAACTCGTCGAACGCCTGGAACGCGGCGATCGTCATCAGCAGCAGGAGCGCCACCGAGGTGTTCCGCAGCATCGGCAGGGTGATGTGCCGGAACATCCGCTGGCCGGACGCGCCGTCGAGGGCGGCGGCCTCGTACAACTGGGGCGGGATGGCCTGGAGTCCGGCGAGGAAGAGGATCACGTACAGGCCGAGCTGGAGCCACAGCCGCAGCGTGACCAGGACGATCCAGTACAGCGGGGGGTGCTGGGTGGCGATCCAGGGCACGGGGTCGAAGCCGAGCAGTCCGCCGATGGTGTTGGCGATGCCCGAGGGCAGGCCGTTGAACAGGCTCATCCGCCAGACCAGGGCGGCGGCGACGTAGGAGACGGCCGCGGGGAGGAGGAACGCCGTACGGAAGAAGGCGCGCCCGCGTCGGATCCGGTTGACCAGCACGGCCAGCGCGAGCGAGGCCGCGAACGTCACCGGAACGATGAAGAGGGTGAACAGGACGATGGTGACGAGCGAGGAGCGGAATCCGGGGTCCGCGAGGAGGGTCGCGTAGTTGTCGAGGCCGACCCAGCGGGTCGGGTCGAGCGTGCCGCGTGCCTCGCCGAGGCTGAGCACGAAGCTCCAGCCGATCGCGATGTACTTGAAGAGCGCGAGGCCCAGCAGCATCGGTGCGGTGAGCACGAGGAACGCGAGGACGGCCGACCGGTCCGCCTTCCGGCGGGGCGGCCTCTTGGCACGGGTCCTGGGCGGCGTCGTCGCCGGGCGGGGCGGTGAGGTGGACAGAGCCATGGTGCGCCGTCTCCTCAGCCGAGCTGCTTGTCGAGCTCGGCCTGGCACGCGGAGGCGGCCTTGGCCAGTGCGGCGGCCGGATCGGCCTGCTGCTTGGCGATCTTCGTGACGGCTTCGCCGAAGGCGGTGGCCATCGCGGTGTTCCACAGGTTCGGGAAGGACTTGCCGTACTGCTGCGAGATGGCGACGGCTTCCTTGGCGGCGCCGCCGGCGAACTCGCTGGTCCGCGCGGCGACGCCGGTGCGCGGCGGCACGTGGAAGCCGTAGCTCACGCACCAGTCCCGCTGCAGGTCGGCCTGCTGGAGCCAGAGCCACTGGACGTACTTCTTGGCCTCCTCGACGTGCCGGCTCTTGGCGTTGACCAGTTCGTACCAGCCGCCCAGGCGCGCGGCCGGCCGGCCGCCGGGGCCGAAGGACGGCCAGGGCACGACGCCGAAGTCGTCGCCGAGGTTCTTCTTGATGTCGGGCATCGCCCACAGCCCGCACCACTGCATCGCGGTGGCGTTCTGGCTGATCGCCCCGGGGTCGTACCAGTCGGTGGTGAAGTCCAGCAACAGGGCCTTCGCGTCGTGCAGTCGGCGGAGGCCGCCGATGGCCGCCGCGGTCCCCGGGCGGGCGAAGACGGTCTTCTCGCCCTCGATGAGCTCTCCGCCGGCGGACCAGGCCATGAGGTAGCCGGCGTCGCCGATGCCGTCGTTGCCGACGAACAGGCCCTTCCTCTTCGAGGTGGTCAACCGGTCGGCAGCGTCGACCAGTTCGGAGTAACTCCGGGGCGGGGTGATGCCGGCCTGCTCCAGCAGGCTGCGGCGGTAGTACAGCATCATGATGTCGTCGATCATCTTGATGCCGTAGACCTTGCCGTCCACGGTGGCGACGTCGAGGGCCGCCTGGGAGAACTCGGACTTCGCGGTTCCGAGGACGTCGTCGAGAGGGGCGAGCTGGCCGTTCTTGACCATCTGGTGGCGGAAGTCGCCGATCTCGAAGATGTCCGGGGCGTCCGCGGTGAGCAGGCTGGAGTTGAGCTTGGTCTCGTACTCGCCGGCCACCCAGGTGATGTTGATGGCGACGTCGGGGTGGGCCTTGGTGTACTCCAGGGCGTACCGCTTGACGGCCTCCTGCGTCCCCTTCTCGCCGTACGCGTGGTACCACTGGTTGAGGACGATCTTGGCGCCGCCCGCGCCCTCGTTCTTCTTGAGCGGGTCGCTCGTACAGCCGGAGAGCGCGACGCCGCCGGCTATGAGGAGCGAGGTGGTGAGGAACTGTCTGCGGCCGAGGGCCTTCGGTGTGGCGTGCATCGTCGCGGCTCCTGACGGTGAGGTGGGGACGTTTCGTTCAGGCAGGTGGTTCTGGGGGGTGACTCAAGGGGTGGCTCAGTGCGGTGACTCAAGGGGTGACTCAGGGGGGTGGCTCAGTGCGGTGACAGGGGGGCTCAGGGGTCGGTCTGAGGGGCGTCAGATCGATTCGGCGGTGAAGAGGGTCTGCACGGCGGTCGCGGCCGCGCCGCGCGCCCACTCCTCGAAGGGCAGTGGCCGGATGATCAGTTCGCAGTGGGCGGCGCCGAACGCCTGGCCGGCGAAGGCCTCCCGGATCTGCTCCTCGAACAGGTCGTACGAGGCGACGCCCTCGCCGGACACGACGATCCGCTCGGGTCCCATCAGGTTGGCGACGGCGGCCAGTCCGAGGCCGATCGCGTGGCCGGCCCGGTCGAAGGCGGAGCGGATGTCCTCGTCGCCCGCCCTGGCGCGGGCGACCGCCTCGTCCATGGAGAGTGCGGGATCGCCGGCGGCCAGCCGGGCCCGCGCGACGATGGCGCCGGTGGACGCGATGGCCTCGATGCAGCCGCTGCCACCGCAGTGGCAGGCCGGCCCCGCGTCGGAGACGCGGACGTGTCCGAGTTCGCCCGCCACGTTGTGCGCACCGGTGACCAGGCCGCCGTTGAGGACCATCGCGCAGCCGATGCCGGTGCCGACGGTCACCAGGGCGAAGGAGGACGCCCCCACACCCTCGCCGAACCACTGCTCGGCGACGGTGAGTGCCTTGACGTCGTTCTCCAGGGTGGCGACGAGGCCGGTGGCGTCGTGGAGCAGCGCGGCGAGCGGCACGTCGCGCCAGCCGAGGAAGGGTGAGTAGCGCACCATCCCCGACGTCCGGTCGACGTCGCCGGAGACCGCCACGCCCAGGCAGTAGGTCCGCTCCCGGTAGGCGTCGGACTCCGAAAGGAGTTCCTCGACCAGTTCGGCGAGCGCCGCGACGACGCCGTCGACGCTCTGGGTGGTCAGGACGTGGTGGCGGGAGGTGCGCACCTGCGCCCGCAGGTCGCAGACCACTCCGATCAGGTCCTCGTTGGTGATCTTGACGCCGATGAAGAACTCCCGGTCGGCGCGGATGGCCAGCGGGCTGGCCGGCCGGCCGGCGCCGGGGCCCGTCCGCTCGTCGGCCGAGAGCTCCTCCAGGTAGCCCGCCTCGATGAAGGGGCGCGCCGTCCGGGTGACCGCCGCCGAGGAGAGTCCGGTGCGCCGGGCGATCTCCACTCTCGACACCGGCCCGCCGGTCAGGACGGTGGTGAACACCGCGGCGGCGGCCGGGGTGCTGATCGGGGCGGGGGACTCAGGGGTTCGAGGCATGGCGAGACCGTAGGGGGGATTAATTACCTCCGTCAAGTATTGAATTCGAGGAAACCGGAACCTACGCTCGCCGCCATGAATCCGGTGTCCTACGACCCCTCCCGCCGGCTGTGGCTCATCGCCACTCCGAACAGCGCTTATGCCCTCTGTCTGGACGATGACGACGCTCCGCGCCAGGTGCACTGGGGACCGTCGCTCACCCTCGAACAGGTCCTCACCGTCCCCCCGCCGCCCCCGCCGCCCAGCAGCTTCGCGGGGACGGCCCACGGCCGCGAGGAGTACCCCACCGAGGCCGGCGCGGCCTACGGACCGCCCGCTCTCCGCATCCGCTTCCCGGACGGCGGCAGGGGCGTCGAGTGGGTCCACCTCGACCACTCCGTCGACGGCGGCCACCTCACGATCCGCTGGCGCGACCGGCACCACCCCCTGGAGATCGCCCTCCACTACCGGGTCCACGAGGACAGCGACGTCGTCGAACGGTGGACCGAGCTGCGCCACACCGGCGACGGCGAGCCCCTGACCCTGACGCGCGCCGACTCCGCCGCCTGGAGCCTGCCCCACGGCACCGGCCGGCGCGTCGGCCACGTCGTCGGAGACTGGGGTGCCGAGACGCAGCTGCGCCGCACCCCGCTCCCCCACGGCGAACTCGTCCTCACCAGCCGCCGCGGCACCACCAGCCACCAGGCCAACCCCTGGCTGATGATCGACGCCGGCGACGCCACCGAGGAGACGGGCGAGGTGTGGAGCACCGCCCTCGCCTGGAGCGGAAGCTGGCACATCACCGCGTGGCGCAGCCCCGACGACCGGGTCGGCTGGACCGGCGGGGCGGGCCACGACGGACTCGTCTGGCAGCTCGGACCGGGGCAGCTGTGGAGCAGCCCCGTCTTCGCCGGCCTCTACCGCGCGGACGGCTTCGGCGGCACCAGCGGCGCCTGGCACACGTACCAGGCCGGACATGTGCTGCCCCGGCCGGACGAGCTCCGGCCGGTGGTCTACAACTCCTGGGAGGCGACCGGCTTCGACGTCGACGAGGCCGGCCAGAAGCGTCTCGCCGCGCTCGCGGCCGAGGTCGGGGCCGAACTGTTCGTGATGGACGACGGCTGGTTCGGCGCCCGCCGCGACGACACCGCGGGCCTCGGCGACTGGACGCCCCACCCCGAGGCGTTCCCGAGCGGGCTGACCCCGCTCATCACCGAGGTGCACCGGCTGGGCATGCGCTTCGGGCTCTGGGTCGAGCCGGAGATGGTCAACCCCGACAGCGACCTCTACCGCGCGCACCCCGACTGGGTGCTGCACATGCCGCACCGCGAGCGCACCGCACTGCGCCATCAGCTCGTCCTCAACTTCGCCCGGCCGGACGTCGCCGCCTGGGCGCACGCGTGGCTCGACCGGCTGGTCACGGATCACGCCGTCGACTTCCTCAAGTGGGACATGAACCGTCCCTTCAGCCAGGCCGGCTGGCCCGAGGCCGGCGAGAACTCCGACCGGCTCTGGTACGAGCACGTCCGCCAGGTGTACGCGATCATGGACCGGCTGCGCGCCGACCATCCCCGGCTGCGCATCGAAGCGTGCGCGGGCGGCGGCGGCCGGGTCGACCTGGGTGTCCTGGCCCGTACGGATCAGGCGTGGGCCTCCGACAACACCGACGCCGTCGACCGGATCGCCATCCAGCACGGCTACAGCCAGCTCTACCCGGCCCGCACCATGGCCGCCTGGGTGACGGACTGCCCCAACCCCTTCACCGGGCGCACCGTGCCGCTGCGCTTCCGCTTCCACGTCGCCATGGCGGGCGCCCTGGGTCTCGGCGGCAACCTGCTGGAGTGGACCGCCGAGGAACGCGCCGAAGCCGCCGACCTCGTCGCGCTGTACAAGGAGATCAGGCCGGTCGTCCACCACGGCCTGCAGTACCGGCTCGACGGCGACGGCGTCCAGTACACCGACGGCGAGCGGACCGTCGTCCTCGCCTGGCGGCTCAACCCGGCCCACGGGCAGCCCACCGCACCCCTGCGGCTGCGCGGCCTCGACCCGGCGGCCCGGTACCGCGACGAGGACACCGGCGACCTCCACCACGGCGCCGTCCTCATGACGCACGGGCTGCCCCTGGAGCTGCCCCGGCACGACTACGCGAGCGCCCTGGTCCGGCTGCGCGCGGAGGGCTGAGCGTCACCACCGGCGGGTGGCACCCCCGGCGGGGCAGCTGAGCACGGTCGGCCATGCGTGGGTTCCCTTCCGCGTCATGCGCGTGCCGCCGCCGCTGCCGGCCCGGTCCGCAGTCGTTCCCCCCCTCGGCCGGCCAGGTCGGCCCGCCCCCGTTCGGCGCCGCACGGAATCCCGTGCGGCGCCGTCCCGTGGGCAACCGTCGCGTCCGTCGCACCGGCCGGGCAATCCGGGCGGCCCGGAGTACGGGTACCTAAGAATCCGCGCGGGGCCCCTCGCGACGCAGATCGAGGCGCGACGGGACGCCGAGTTTGCGCAGGGCGCGGGCGACGTGCTGCTCGACCGTGCGCGGGGAGAGGTGGAGGGTGGCGGCGATCTCGCGGTTGGAGAGGCCGGTGCCCGCGAGGGCGGCGACCTCCTCCTCCCGGGGCGAGAGCTGTTCGCCGTACGAGGGCCGTCCCGGAGGGCGGCGCTCCTCCGGCTGGTGGGCGCGCAGCGTGGCCCGGGCCCGGGCCGCGTCCCACACGGCTCCGAGTTCTTCCAGCGCGCGTACTGCGGCCTTGAGGTCGTCGACGCCGGTGGCGTCGGCGGAGCCCTGTGCGCCGAGCGCGCAGCGTCCGGCGGCCTCCCCGGTGAGCGCGGCCTCGTAGGGGCGGGGCAGGGCGGCGAAGGCGTCCCGGGCGCGCCGGAAGTGGTCGAGGGCTCGTTCGGGCTGTCCGGTGGCCTCGGCGATCAGGGCGTGGCACCAGTCGAGAGCGGCGTCGGCCACGGGGGCCCGCCGGCCGTGGAGCCCCGCGGCGAACTCTGCGGTGCGGTCGGCCGCCACCTCCGGCCGGTCCGCCGCGAGCGCGGCCTCGACGGCCCGGGGCGCCACTTCGGCGGCACACACCCACACGCCTTTGTCGCGAAGCCGCGTCCAGGCGGTGTCGGCCTCGGCCGCGGCGAGGTCCACCTCCTGGCGGGCGAGGGCGAGGCGGATCCTGGCGCCCGAGGCGCCGGCGACCAGAGGCACGGAGCCGTCCTCGGGGGCGGCCAGTCCCGCGCCGCTCAGCCATGCGTTGACCTGGCTCCATTCGCCCTTGGCGAGGGCGATCATGCCGAGGACCAGATGGGCGTCGGCGGCGATCCACGGCATCTCACCGGCCTCGGCGACGAACGCGCGGGCCCGGTCCGGAAGGCCGCTCCAGCGGCCGGTGCACCAGTCGAGCAGGAGGCGGGTGCCCCGGCCCGTCTGTTCGGCGAAGGCCTGGCCGCTGCGGACCGCGAGCTCCAGGCCCTTCTCCAGCAGGTCGGCGGACCGCTGGTACTCCCCCAGCCAGACCGCCGCGTCCGCCGCGTTGCACAGACCGCGGGCGACGTGCTGCACGGTGTGCGCGTCGTGACTGTCGGTGGGCAGCCGGTCGGCCAGGCGCCAGCCCTCGGGGTCCCCGACGGACAGCAGAACCGTGACGTGGTTGGCGGCGACGGCCGCCTTCATCGCGGGATGGTCGGTCGCGGCGGCCAGGGCGCGGGCGCGTTCGAGCCAGTCGAGGTTCTCGGCGAGGGTGGCGCCGGGCCAGTAGGGAAGGGCGAGTGCGGACATGGCGCGGGCGGCTGCCCAGGGCCGGGCGTCGACGAGTTCTTCGGCCGCGCGTTCGAGTTCGGCCCGGCCGTCCGCGCTGCGGCCGAGCTGGTTGCCGAGGAGCAGGGCGAGGTCGAGCCGGATGGCGCCGCGTACGTCGGTGGGCAGATCGGGGTCGGCGACGACCCGGCTCAGTACCCGCACGGTCTGGTCGGAGCGGAGCCCGACCGAGGCGCTCTTGGCGAGGACCGGGGCCAGCCGGGCCCGGATCCCGGCGGACACGGACGGGTCGGCGAGGGCCTCTTCGAGGAGGCGGACCGCCGTCTGGTTCCGTCCGGCCAGTGCCGCCTCGCGGGCGGCCTCCTCCACGCTCTTCAGCCACGCGTCACGGTCGCCGCCGGCCCGCTGGTGGTGAGCGAGCTGTTCGAAGGGCGGTGGCCGGCGCCGGGCCAGCAGCCCGGCGGCCCGGCGGTGCATCCGGGTGCGGGTCGGGCCGGGCAGTGTCTCGTAGACGGCCTGGGCGGCGATCGGCACCCGGAAGCCGTAGGTCGGGCCGGGGCACTCGTCGAGCACGGCCGCGTCCAGAGCGGCGAGCAGCGCCTGATGGCCGTCCGGTTCGGACAGTCCCGCCACCTCGGTCAGCTCCGCGTCGGTGGCGGGGGCGCCGAGGACCGCGGCGGCCTCGACGACGGCGCGCCGGCCGGCCGGGACGGCGCCGAGGCGGCCGAGGGTCAGCTCGGTGAGCCTGACCGGTACGGGGGTCGCGTCCACGTCCCGCGCGGTGTACCGCTCGCGCCGGCCTCCGTCGTCGAGCAGGCGCAGCACATCGGCCACCACCTGGGCGTTTCCGCCGGTCCGCTCGTACAGGCGGGCGGTGAACTCGGCCGGGCAACGACGGTCACCGAGCGTGGCGGTCGCCCATTCGCGGACCTGTCCGGCGTCGAGGGCTTCGAGGCGGAGGCGTCGGACGTCCAGCTCGGGCGGATAGCCGACGGGGCGGCCGAGCGGCAGGCCGGGGACGGCGAGGTCCTCCGGCCGGTAGGTGAGCACCGCGGTCAGGCGGGCCGGCGGGTGCGCCAGCAGGCGTTGCAGGAGGGCGAGGGCCTCGTCGTCGGCCCGGTGGACGTCGTCCGCGACGAGGAGGGCGGCCGGCCCGTCGATCAGCTCGGCCAGCAGCGCATAGGGGTCCGGACGGGGGACCGGCGGCTGCGCCGCGGACCGGGGCCCTCCGTGGGCGGGGGCGTGTTCGGCCACCGTCACGGCCGGTGGCCCGGCGGAGGGGAACGAGAGGGCCACCCGCGGCGGACCGGCGCGGTGCGGAGGGTCGAGGAGGCGTCTGACCAGGGCCGTCTTGCCGGTGCCTGCCCGGCCTTCGACGAGGAGGAGCAGCGGCCCGCGCGAAGCCTCCGAGTCGGTAAGCTCCCGCAGCCACGCGCCGTGATCCGGTACGGCCCGCACGGGAACCACCTCCCCGACCGGTCGTCGGTTATCTGCGTATCCGTACTTAAGTCTCCCCTGATTGCCGGTGTACGACCTGACGGCGGAAGGTGCTGGTACGCGGTGTGACGGGGGTGGCCCCTCCGTAGGACGGAGGGCGCACACCGGAGCCCGTCCCCGTCCGGAGGCGCCATGACCACGACCCAAGCCCCGACCCGCACGCGCCGGATCGCCCTGTGCACGATGGCGGCGACCCCCGCGTCGGTACCGGCCCTACGGCACTTCGCCCGCCGTCTCACCGGCGGCTGGGGACTCGGCGAGGACGTCCAGGAGGCTCTTGCCCTGGTGGTCACCGAGCTGACCACCAACGTCCTGCTGCACAGCGGAAGCCCCCACGTGGCCCTGCTGCTCGCCGCGGACCGGCACCTGCTGACGGGCGAGGTGCGGGACGCGGGCCGCTGGCTGGCCCGGTCGACGCACCGCAGAGCCGCCGCCGACGCCGGCGTCAGCTGCGGCCGGGGCCTGCGGCTCGTCGAGGCGTACGCGCCGGACTGCACCGTCCTCACGGATCCGACGGGCACCCGGGTGGTGGTCCGGATTCCGATCGGCGTCCTGCCGGAGGCGCGTACGGCCCCGGCCTGAGGGGCCCGCCGACCGGCAGGCCCCCGCCCCCGTCTCGGCGTCAGCGCACTCGGCCCCCGTCTCGGGGATCGTCAGCGCACCCGCCAGGTGAGCGAGTTGCCCGTCGCCGCGCGGACCTCGGGGTCGCGGACGGCCGCCGTGGTGTCGGTGACCGTGGCGGTGACCCGCTGGCCGCTGCGGACCGCGCCGAGTTCGGCGGGGGTCACCGACAGGTCGCCGGTGGCCCAGGTGATCTGCTTCCCGTCGACGGACCAGGTCAGGACCGGGTTCGCCAGGCCGGACACCGGGGCGAGCCGGACGGCGAGCGCCTGGGTCGCGCGGACCCGCGTGCCGGTCGGCACGGTCGAGGTCACGGCGTCCGCGTAGGTGTAGAAGCCCTTGATCATCGCCTCGCGTCCGACGTGGTTGAACTGCGTGGAGGCCAGGGTCCGCATGAGGGAGGTGCTGGTCGGGCGGTAGACGCCCGTCTCGTAGTAGTCGCCGCCCTCGTAGGTGCCGATCACGGAGCCGGTCGGGTCCTGCTCGCCCAGCCAGCGGTACCACTTGCCCGTGCCGAGGTCGGCGGTGACGGAGATGTTGGCGCTGCCGGACGAGGGGTACGGGTAGGCGCCGTAGCCGGCGTACTGGTACTCGTCGGCCAGCAGGCCTATCGAGTGGCCGAGTTCGTGGGCGCCTATGAGGTACGACTGCGGGTTGTCCGAGGACATGGTCGCGATGCCGTGGTACGACGCCCCGGCCGGCGGGGTGGAGAAGCTGTAGCCGGCGCCGCCGTACTTGGTGGAGTTGGCGATGACGAAGACGATGTCGGAGGCGGGCGCCTGGTCGGCGTACGTGGTGACCTTCGACGTGTCGACGCAGAGCAGCCGCTCCGTGCCCTCGCAGAAGAAGGAGGAGCTGACGGCCGTGTTCTTCACGACCCCCGCGGTCGGGTCGCCGGAGACGCCGGACTCGGCGGAGGCGGCGTCCACCAGCCAGATGTTGAACAGGCCGCGGTAGCTGGCGTACGGCTCGATCGCGAAGACCGCGTCGAGCGTGGCCTGCGCGTCGGCGTGGAAGTCGGCCTGCTGGCCCGCGGTGTAGCCGTCGCCCATGACGACCAGGTCGAGCCGCCCGGAGACCGGTCCGGTCTGCTGGACGGGCGTGACCGCGGCCGTGGTCGGGGCGGGTGCGGTCGCCGACCGGTGGTCGGTGAGCCGTGCCGGGGCCTGGGCCGGGACCCTCTTGTGCCGGGGCTCGGCGTTGGGGCCGTCGAAGTACTCGACCTCGTGCGTCACCCCCGCGCCGGAGCCGGTGGCGGGGACGGGCTCCGCGCCGGCCGCGTTCGCGCCGGCGAGCAGGGCGGCGGCCGTGACGGCGGCGCCGACGGTGACGATCCAGCGGGTGCGGGTAGATCCGTGTCTGGGCACGACGACCTCTCTCAAGCAATGACGTAAATCTGCTTAACCGGCCGCTTAAGCTAGGGGGTTGAGCGTCCGGGACACAAGGCCCCGGGCGGGACGGGCAAGGTGAGCGAGCAACGTGGAAGCGTCACGACCGCGCTCTCACCGGCGGTGACGGCGAAGGGCACTGGCATGATGGAGCGCATGGCGAAGCGGGACGACCCCGAGATCATCGGCCGCAGAGTGCAACGGCTGCGGCGCGAACGGGGGCTGACACAGCGACAGCTGGCCGAGCCCTCCTACACGCCCGCCTACGTCTCCACCCTCGAGGCCGGCCGGGTGCGCCCCTCCGACGAGGCGCTGCGCCATCTCGCCGACCGGCTCGGCGTCGCCTTCGAGGAACTCGCCACCGGACGGCCCGCCCATCTCGCCACCGACCTGCGGCTCCGGCTCACCGGGGCGCAACGCGTCCTCGCCGACGGCGAGGCCGGAGAGGCCGCCCTCCAGTACGCCGAGCTGCTCGCGGAGGCGGTGACGCACGGGCTCGTCGACGAACAGGCCACCGCACTGCTCGGACTCGGCGAATGCCGTCTCGACACCGGCGACCTCACGGCCGCCCGCGAGCACTTCGAGCACGCCGAACAGGCCCTGGCCGAGGCCTCGCTGCCGGCCCGCGTCCCGGCCCGCCGCGGCCGCGCCGTCACCCACTACCTGGCCGGCGAACTCCGGTACGCCGTCTATCTCCTGGAGTCCACGCTCGACGAGATCAACCGCGCCGGACTGCACGACCCCGACGCCCTGCTGCTGCTCCACACCGCCCTGATCAGCCCCTACATGGACATGGGCGCACAGGCCCGCGCCGCCCAGGCCGCGGAGCTGGCCCTCGCGCTCGCCCCCCAGGCCGGGGACCCGGCGCTGATCGCCCGGATGCACCGCTCGGTCGCCCGCACCCTGCTCGCCGAGGGCAGGGTCGCCGAGGCCGACGCCTCACTCGCCAAGGCCGCCGAGATGTACCGCCAGCTGAAGATCCGTACGGAGCTCGCCAACTGCCGCTGGATGCGGGGCTACGTGTACGCACAGAACGGCGAACTCTCCCTGGCGGAGGAGGAGTTGCGGGCCGCCCTGGCCATGCTCGCCTCCCACCGCGCCACCCTCTACAGCAGTCAGGTCACCGTCGAGCTCGCCGACGTGCTGCACCGGCGCGGCGCGTCCGAGGAGGCCTCGCTCCTCCTCCGGGGGGTGGTCGGGGGCCTCTCCCCGGAGCGCGGCGCGGTCCACGCGGCCGCCGCCCACCGGCTCCTCGGAATCATCGCCGAGGACGCCCACGACACCGAGGCGGCCGAGGAGCACTACGTCCGCGCGCTCAGCCTCCTGGAGCGGGCGGGCGCGGCGGGCGACCTCGCCGACCTGTGCCGGCTCCTCGGCGACCTGCTGCGCCGCACCGGCCGGGTGGAGGCGGCCCTCGACGCGTACCGCACGGGCCTCGGTCACCGCACGGCCGGCACCACCACACTCGGTCCGGCACCCGCGCAGCCGGTCCTGTAGCGACGAGGAGCGACCGGAAGGTCGCGGTTCGTGGCGTGCGGCGCGGCCCCTCCTCGGGCTCCGCGCTCACCGCGTCGGTGACGGCCGGCGCTTCGACATGCGCTTCACCTCGCAGGGGTGAACCATGGAGAGAGGTCGTGCGTGCGGCAGCCGCAGACGAGGGGGAAGTCAAGGCAGCTGTTCCGGCTCCGACTTCCAGTGGGTGGCGAGCGTGGACGTTTTCGATGCCGTCGTCGTCGGCTCGGGTTTCGGCGGGTCCGTGACGGCGTATCGCCTGGCCGAGGCCGACCTCCGCGTCTGCGTCCTCGAAAGAGGGAAGCCGTTCCCGCCCGGGTCCTTTCCCCGCAGCCCCCACGAGGCGGCCAAGAACTTCTGGGACCCGGACTCCCGCTTGTACGGGATGTACGACATGTGGAGCTTCTCGACGATGGACGCGCTCGTGTCCAGCGGTCTCGGCGGGGGGTCGTTGATCTACGCGAACGTGCTGATCCGCAAGCCGGAGAGCTGGTTCGTGCACGAGTCGTTCGACGGCGGCTACGAGAACTGGCCCGTCACCCGTGAGGACCTCGACCCGCACTACGGATCCGTCGAGACCATGATGGGCGCGCGGAGATACCCCTTCGACGTGGAGCCCTACCGGAGCACGCCCAAGACCCTCGCCATGCGCCAGGCCGCCGAGCGACTGGGACTGCCCTGGGAACTCCCTCTCCTTGCCGTCTCCTTCGGAGACCCCCCGGTGCCCGGCGCCCCCCTCGACGACGGCTCGGACAATCTGCACCACATGCCCCGCTACGCGTGCCGGCTCGTCGGCGAATGCGACCTCGGCTGCAACTTCGGCAGCAAGAACAGTCTGGACTTCACGTACCTCAGCGCCGCGCAGCGGCTCGGCGCGGACATCCGCACCCTCTGCGAGGTCCGCTCGTTCGAACGGGTCCGAGAGGGCTTCCAGGTCTCGTACATCGAGCACCGCGCCGACGGGGACGAGGATCCCTCGGCTCCTCCCGTACGGCGGACCGTCAGGGCCAGGCGGCTGATCCTCTCCGCCGGCACGCTCGGCACGACCTATCTGCTGCTGCGGAACCGCAGCGCCTTCCCGGCGCTCAGCCCGGCGCTCGGCACGCACTTCTCCGGGAACGGGGACTTCCTCGGGCTGGTGTTCAAGGCCCGGGAGGGACGTCAGGACCGGCCGGGGGAGACGGATCCGCGACTCCTCGAGCCGAGTTTCGGACCGGTCATCACGAGCGCCCTGCGCGTGGACCGGAAGGGCAGCGGCGCGCGGGACCGGGGCTTCTTCATCGAGGACGCCGGATACCCCGAATTCCTCAACTGGCTCGTCGAGCACAACGTCCTCACCCTCTCCAACAGGGTCGCGAGATTCCTGCTGCGCCGGGGGTGGTCGCAGCTGACCGGGACCGCACGCAGCCGGGTCGGACGACAGCTGGGCGACGCCATGGGCAAGGGCCTGTTCACCGCGACGTCCCTCCCGCTGCTCGGCATGGGAAGGGACGTCCCCAACGGCCGGATGTTCCTCCGGGACGGGAATCTGGACCTCGACTGGAAACTGGCCGCCTCCGACCCGTACTTCGACCAGATGAACGAGACCATGAAGCGCGTGTCCCACAGTCTCGGCGGACACTACGCCGCGAATCCGCTGTGGTTGCTCAACCGCCTCATCACCGTCCATCCCGTGGGCGGCGCGCCGATGGGGCACACCCCGCGCGAGGGCGTCGTGGACTCCTTCGGCCGCGTGTACGGCTGTCCGGGACTGTCGATCGCCGACGGCTCGGTGCTGCCCGGTCCCGTCGGCCCGAACCCCTCGCTCACCATCGCGGCGCTGGCCGACCGGTCGGCCGACCGCATCATCGAGGACCACCGGCAGAACTCTGAGGGCCCCTCATGACGACCGGACAGGGCGCCACGCCCCGCAGCGGATCCCCGCGCAGATCGCTCCTCCTCGCCGGCGGCGGGCTGAAGGTGGCCTACCAGGCAGGCGTCCTCCAGGTCCTCCTCGACGAGGCCGACCTGACGTTCGACCACGCCGACGGCGCGAGTGGAGGCGTGTTCAACCTCGCCATGTACTGCCAGGGGATGTCCGGGCACGAGATCGCGGACAACTGGCGCGAGCTCTCTCCGCTGAAGGGCGTCACCCCGAACTGGCGCGAGCTGCCGAAGGGGCCCTACGCCCGTTCCCTCTTCACCCTGGACGGCTACCGGCGCCGCGTCTTCCCCGACTGGGGCCTCGACTGGGAGCGGATCCGGGCCACCGACCGTGAAGCCACCTTCAACCTCTACAACTTCAGCGCCAACGAGCTGGAGCCGGTGACCGCCGACCGCATGGACGAGGACCGCTTCTGTGCGGGGGTGGCGCTGCCCATGTGGTTCCCCCCGGTCGTCATCGACGGGCAGACGTACATCGACCCGGTCTATCTGACCGACGCGAACGTCGAGGAGGCGATCCGGCGGGGCTGCGACGAACTGTGGATCATCTGGACCGTCAGCCGGAGGCACCGCTGGCGCGACGGCTTCGTGGCCAACTACTTCCACATCATCGAGACGACGGCCAACGGCCGGCTGCAGCACTGGCTGCGCCGGATCGAGACGAACAACGCGGCGATCCGCGACGGGGAGGAGGGCGAGTTCGGGCGCCCGATCGAGGTCCGGATGCTGAGCGGCGAGGTCCCCCTGAACTACCTCATCAACTTCAGCCGCGACCGCTTCGCCCAGGCCGTGGAACTCGGGGTCCAGCACGCGCGCCGCTGGTGCACGGACCAGGGAATCCCCTGGAAGCCCGGCGATCCTCCCGGCCGCCCCGACGACCCGACCCGCCTGCGCTTCACCGAGCGCATGGTCGGCCGTGTCGTCTTCGGCGAGGACGACGCCCGGAAACCCGCCACGAAGGCCGGAGGAGCCGCCGCCGACCTCGCCCTGCACGTGACCGTGGACATCCGGGGAATGGACCGCTTCCTCGCCGGCCCGGAGCACGAGGCCGAGCTGCGCGGAGAGATCCTCTGCCAGGAGCTGGGCGGGCGCCTTCCGGTCGAGCGCGGAACGTTCCAGCTGTTCGTGGAGCACTCCGACCCGCAGCACCTGCGGATGCTCTACCGCGTGTACTTCACCGACCGGGCCGGTCACCGGCTCACCCTCAGCGGCTACAAGGACGTCAGCGAGGACTCCCGTCTCGGCGTCTGGAAGGACACGTCCGTCCTCTACACGCGCGTCCTCCGCGGTCACGTCGACGCCGACGAGGAGCCCGGAGCCGAGCCGGTGGCCGCGGGAACCGTCCACATCCGCCCCACCGACTTCCTGAAGCAGCTCACCACCTTCCGGGTCGAGGCACCGACGCTGCCCGGCAGGGTGACCACCCTGGGGCGGTTCGGGCAGTTCTTCCTCGGCAAGCTGTGGGACGTGTACGCGCAGAACGTCCTGCCCTGGTCCCCGCTCTGACCGAGGAGGAGCCGACGTGGACTTCCGGGAACTGCGCCGACACGCGAAGGAGCTCCGGTTCACCCCTCAGGAGCCGGTGCGCTGGTTGGCGCCGAAGGAGCTGGCGCGTACCGCGGTCAAGGTCTGCCTGGCCGCCGTCTTCGCCGACTACTCGGACAAGCGGGAGATCCAGGGCGCGCTGGAGGCCCGTCTGCTGCGGGCGCCGTTGGCGGACCCCGACGCGGAGGAGCTGTGGATCGACTTCGTCGCGGACGTGGGCGACGGGTTCGAGGCGACGGCCTCCGTGGCGTCCGCCCTCGGGGCGGACCGACTCGACGTCGACGGACCGGGCCCGCTCCCCCGTGGCTCGCTGCTCGTCCTCGGCGGCGACCAGGTGTACCCGGTGGCGTCGGCGACCGCGTACGAGGACCGGATGAAGGGGCCGTACCGCGCGGCGCTCCCGTCGGCGCCGGACGAGCCGCTCATGGTCGCGCTGCCGGGCAACCACGACTGGTACGACGGACTCACCGCGTTCCTGCGGATGTTCACCCAGGAGAGCGTGATCGGCGGCTGGCAGACCCGGCAGACCCGCAGCTACTTCGCCGTGGAGCTGCCGCAGCGCTGGTGGCTCGTCGGCCTCGACAGCCAGCTCGGCACCTACGTCGACGATCCGCAGCGGCGCTACTTCGAGACCTGCTTCTCGCCGCGGCTGCGTCCGGGCGACAGCGTGATCGTCTGCGCGGCCGAGCCCACCTGGGTGCGGAGCGACGAGAGGCCCGACGCCTTCAACACCCTGCACTGGTTCGACCGCACCATCGTGCGGTCCCGCTTCGACCGGACGACCCGGAAGCACGAGGAGACGGGCGCCTCGATCCGGCTGTGGCTGACCGGCGACAAACACCACTACGCACGCTACGCGGAGCGGCTGCCCGAGGACCCGGCCGGGGCCGACGACGCCCCACCCCCGGACCCCCGGCGGCGGCAGATGGTGACGTGCGGCCTGGGCGGGGCGTATCTCGCGGCCACCCACAGGCTCCCGAAGGTCCTGCCGCTGCCGCCCGCCACCTCGCGCATGCTCAAGAAGGACCAGCCGCCGACCGAGTTCGCCCTCGCCCGGCACACGTACCCGGAGGCGGCGGAGTCCCGCTCGCTCTCCGGCGCGATCGCCACGCCCTGGTCGCGGTACTGGCTCCCTCGGCGCAACCCCGGATTCGCCGTCCTGGCCGGGGCGGTGCAGCTGGTGCTCGTCCTGATCGCGAGCGGCGCGTTCGCGCTGGCCGACGGCCGGCACAACCCCGTCGGGGCCCTGCGGAACGCCGGTGTCGACGACGTGCTCCACCTGCTCTGCGCGAGTGCCGCCCTCTTCGTCCTGCCCTTCGTGATCGGCTGGTGCCGGGGGCTGCTGCGCGAGCGACGCCCCAGGGCGCCGTCCGGTCCGATGGCGGCCGTACTGTTCCAGGCGGCGGTCGCCGCCGCCGCCCTGGCCGCCACCGTCGCCATCGCCCGGTCGGTGCCCTCCTCCTGGAACGGCTTCGTGTTCCTGGCGATCCTGCTGGTCGTCGCCGCCGTGACGGGCGCGTCCCTCGGCTCCCAGCTCTTCGCCCTGTGGGTGCTGTGGTCGAACCGGGGCCTGGTGGCCGACTGGCAGATGTCCGGGCAGTCCCTCGACGACCACAAGGGCTTCCTCCGGATGCACCTAGCGGCGGACGGCACGCTCACCCTCTACCCGCTGGCCCTCGACAGGACCTGCCGGAACTGGGAGTTCCGCGAGGTCGCTGACGACGAGGGCACGTGGAAGCGCCCGGTGCCCGAGCCGGCGCCGACCGTGCGGCTCATCGAGGAGCCGGTCGTGATCGCGCGGCACGGTCAGGGGTGACCGCCCGGAGGAACCGCAGTTCGGTCGGTCCGCCGGAGCATCGCGAGGCGGCTCGCCGTGCGGTCCAGGTCGCGGGTGAGGGCCTGGTCGGCGGGGAGGGCGGTCAGGGGGTCGGCGCCGATGAGGACGAGCCGGATGTCACGGTCGCAGGCCACGTCGACGAGGTTCGCGAACCGCTGCCGTCCGTCCGCGGAGGCCTCGGCCAGCGGCGGCACACCGTCCAGGACCAGGGTGGGGAACCGCTCGGCGAGGGCCAGGTAGTCGGGCACTCCCGTCGCGGTCTCGCACAGGGCGTCGAAGGCGAGCCAGACGAGGTCACCGCGTACCGCGCGGGCCGGCAGCTCCCGCAGATGGGCCTGGACGACGGTGGCCTCCGCGGGCTCCGGGGCGGGGAGCCCCAGCGCGTCCAGGCCGGTGTCGCCCGGAGGCAGACACAGGCCGGTCGCGAAACGCCGGCCGCCGTCCGCCGCCGCGGGCGCCGCGACCCTGCGGAAGTCCACCGGCCCCGTGACGTCCAGGACGTCCATCCGCTCCTCGATGAGCCGGATCGTCGGCTCGAACAGATGGTGGTACAGCGGGTCCGGCATGAGGCCTGCGGGCGGGTAGTTCGAGGTGGTGACGAGGGTGATCCGGCGGTCGAGCAGCGTGCGGAACAGGCGCGCGATCAGCATCGCGTCACCCGCGTCGTGTGCGTGGAACTCGTCGAAGACCAGGACCCGGCTGTCGCCGATCAGCTCGTCGAGGGCGCTGTCGACGGCGCTCTGTCCGTCGTGGCGGGCGCCCGGCCGGACCACCCCGTCGTGCAGTCGGCGGAAGAAGTCGTGGAAGTGCAGGCGGCGTTTGCGCGGGGTGGGCAGCCCTTCGTAGAAGGTGTCCACGAGCCAGGACTTCCCGCGGCCGACCGGACCCCAGACGTAGAGGTCGCGGGGCGGCCTGGGGAAGGTCCAGGCCGGCCGGGCGAGTTCGGCCGCCAGGTGGGCCAGCCGTTCGACGGCCGCCTCCTGCGCGGGGGCGACCGAGAAGCCGCGTCGTGCCGCGGCCTCGTGGAAGTGGTTGCGCATGGCCTGGGCGTGCTGGGGCACCGGTCGGTTCATCCGTTCGTACGCTGGGGGGTTCGGTCAGGGTGTCGGCAGGGGCCTCACGCGGGTTCGGGTGCGGTCGCCGCCTCCAGGACGTCGACGGTCCCGCGGCCGCCGTCCACCCGGATCCGGTCCCCCGTCCGGATCCGCGTCGTGGCGTTCCCGCAGCCCACCACGGCCGGGATGCCGAGCTCCCGCGCCACGATCGAGGCGTGCGAGAGGTTCGCGCCCACATCCGTCACGATCGCCGAGATCCGGGTGAACAGCGGCGTCCAGCCGATGTTGGTCACCGTGGTCACCAGGATCTCGCCCGGCCGGATGGTCTCGCCCTGCTCGATGCCGGCGACCACCCGGGCGATGCCCTCCACCACGCCGGCGGACGCGGGCGAGCCCGCGACCGTGTCCGTGGCCGGTGTCGTGTCCTGGGCGTCGAACAGGTCGGCCCGCCGGTTCGGGTCGGCGGCCCAGACCGCCGGGTCGAACTCGCCCCGGATCAGGGTCGGGTAGACGGGGAGCGCGCGGTAGGTCTCGTACGCGGCACGGCGGGCCGGCACCGCGGCGAGCGGCGCCCGGTCACCGCCGAGGACGGTGAGGATCTCCTCGCGGGACAGGAAGAACAGGTCCTCCCCCGCCCCGCTGAGCTCGCCGGCGCGCAGGACGAACGTGCGCAGCAGCCAGAAGACGCGGGCGACCTCGGTACGGGCGGCCTCCCGCAGGCGCGCCGAGGCGGCCCAGGTGTTCACCGCGGCACGGATCCCCGCCACCCGCCGGGGGTGTTCGACGGCCAGCCGTTCCCACGCCGCCGCGCGGGCCGCCGTCTGCCGTCCGATCCGCTGCGCGGCGTCGTCCTCCACGGTGCTCAGGGCGGCCAGCTGCCGGTCGATCCACCGGGCGTCCTCCGCGGGCCGCGGCAGGGACACCTCGAACTCGTGCGGGCCGCGGTGCCCGTACGTGCGGGTGTAGGTCTCGCGGTCGGTCTCGCCGCGGGCGAGCCGCTCCAGACCGAGCAGCGGCCCCATGCTGGCGAGTTCGCCCTCGTCGCCGAGGCCGGTCGTCATCAGGTCGGCGGCCTCCTCGCCCACCAGCGACTCCAGCGTGCCGCGCACCTTGACCAGGGAGTCGCCGCCCTGCCGGGTGGCGGCCTGGAGCATGTGGCAGCAGCGGCGGAAGTACGGGGCGACCTCCGACGCCCACAGTGCCGCCAGGTCCCCTTCGGTCTCCGCGGCGGCCACGCGGGCCCGCAGCGCCTCGCAGCGTGCGGGCGCCTCCTCCAGGAACGCGGGCAGCAGCTTTCCGTTCGCGCGGATGCGGCTCATCACCGCGAACGCCTCGCCGATGGTGTCGCGCCAGACCCGCGGCCGGGAGGCGGGCAGCAGCGGAATGGTCACGCCCTCCGGAAGGCGCCCGAACACCAGCTCGTTGGCGCGGGCGAACTTCCGGCCCTGCCCGAACGCCGCCGCGAGGGTGGCCGTGACGCTGAGGTTCATGTAGAAGCGGCCGCCGATGTTCCCGTACATCGGGCGTCCCTCCAGGGTCGCCCCGACCATCACGTCGCCCATGAACGCCTTGACGAACGACCAGGTCGCGGGCGTCATCACGTCCGGGACGGCCTCGCCCAGGTTGGCGCTGGTCCACAGCGAGTCGGTGCCGGTGCTGTCGTTCCACACCTCGGGCCGGGGCTCCGCGACCGTGGTGATCGGGCGTGCCTGGAGGATGCGGAAGGAGCCTGCCTCGCGCGCCCACTCGACGTCGCGGGGCTCCCCGTACAGTTCCTCGATCGCGAGCCCGAGCCGGGCCAGTTCAGCGGCCTCCGCGGCGGTGAGGACCGGAGCCTCGCGCAGGTCGGCGGGGACCGGACGCTCCGTGGTGCCGTCGGCGGTGGGTACGGTCATCACCTCCTTCGCGGCGACCCGTTCCTCGACCACGGTCAGGTCCGCCCGGTCGACGACCAGGGTGTCCGGGGTGACCAGTCCGCTGACGACGGCTTCGCCCAGCCCCCAGGCCGCGTTGACCACGAGCCGGTCGGCCCGCCCACCGAGCGGGTCGACGGTGAACATCACCCCGGCGGCGTCGGCGGCCACCAGCTCCTGCACCACGACGGCGAGCGAGACGTCCTCGTGCGCGATGCCCGCCCTGGTCCGGTACGCGAGGGCGCGGTCGGTCCACAGGGACGCCCAGCAGCGGCGGACGGCCGCCAGGAGGGCGCTCTCGCCGCTGATGTTCAGGTACGTGTCCTGCTGGCCGGCGAAGGACAGGTCGGGCAGGTCCTCCGCCGTGGCCGACGACCGCACGGCGACCGTGCGGGCGCCGTCACCGAGTTCCGCGTACGCCTTCGAGACGGCACGCTCGAGATCGGCGGGGAGCGGGCCCTCCTCGAACAGCGCCCGGATGCGGGCACCCGCGCCCGTGTCCGGGCCGTCGTGCGGTCCGGAGGCGACGGCGAGCTCCGCGCGGATGCGGTCCGCGACCCCGGTCGAGGAGACGAACTCCTGGTACGCGGCCGTCGTCACATGGAACCCGCCCGGCACCGGAAGCCCGCCGCGCGCGAGCTCGGACAGAGCCGCCCCCTTGCCCCCGGCCGTCTCCAGTGTCGCGGCGGCAGCGTCCAACGGCAGCACGAAGTCCATGTTCTGATCCCCCAACTCGGCCTCTGAGAAGACATCATGATCACATCAGAAGCCACCCCGCGAACAGACCTGTCCTCGTCGGAGCCGTCACATGACGGGGCGCACCCGGCCCGGGGCGGGCAGGGTCGGCGGCGGGGACGGGTGGACGAGGCGGGGTGGGCGGCGGAGGACCGTCGGGGGGAGCATCGCGGTGAACTGCGGGGAGGGTTCGATGGACAGTTCCGCGCGGACCAGGGCGCGGAAGGTCTCGTAGTGGCGGACGGCCTCGGCGGTGTTGTGCTCGGCGAGGTGGACGGCGACGACCGCGCGGTGTGCGCTCTCGCGCAGCGGGTCGATGCCCACGCAGCTCAGCGCGGCGTCGAGGGCGAGCGCGTGGCGGCCGTCCCGGGACAGGCGGGCGCTCAGCGCCTCCAGCGCGTGCAGCCTCAGCTGGCGCAGCCGCTCGCGCTCCACGACCACCCAGTCCTCGTCCCATCCAGGCAGCAGGTCGCCCGCGGCCAGCAGGCCGAGGCCCGCCTCGTCCCGGTGCTCCGGGTCGTCCCGGGGCTCCGTGTCGTTCACCACCGACAGGGCGGCACGGGCGAACACGCGTACGTCGACGGTGACGTCCTCGGACAGCGACAGCACCTCGCCACGGCTTTCGACGACCCCGGCGCCGCCGCGGCGCAGCCGCCACAGCGCGGAGCGCAGGCTGCCCTGCGCATGGGCCTCGGTGGCGTGGGGCCACATCGTGCCGGCGAGGATGCATCGGGTGGTGCTCCGGTTGAGCCCCAGGAAGGCCAGCACCCGCTGCCCGGGGGCTTCGACGCCCGCTCGCCCGCCGTCCGCGAGGTCGAGGCCGAAGGTGCCGAGCAGGCGCAGTGCGGGCACCGGAAGTGACAGGTCCTTCGCCATCCCTCTCCCCGTCGCCGCAGGTCGTCCGCCGGACGCGCTGCGCGGCCCGGCGTCTGCGCACTACCCCCTCAGGCCCCGGCCAAGCGACTCGAAAGGGTGATCCTGCGCCCCCCGTCCGCCGGTCAGCGGCCGCGGACCGTCGCCTGGATCCAGTCCTGGATCGTCTTCGTCAGCTCGGCGTCCTTGGCCGCCCACTTCTCGACGACATCGGGCCCGTAGTAGAACCCCGCCTGCTTCCACGTACGCCAGCTGCGGTCGCCCTTGGAGGCGTTGGCGAAGGCGTCCATGCGGACGAGGTTGTCCTGGCGGACGGCGAGGGTCCTGAGCTCGTTCGGTCTCAGCTTCTCGAAGCCCGGCATCTCGGAGATGCGCTGGATCGAGACGACGTGATCGACCTCCAGCGCCGAGGAGCTCCGCAGCAGGGGTCCCACCTGGTCGGTCTTCGCGAGCGCGACCGCGGCCTTCTCCCGTGAGGCGTTGAAGTACTGCCGCATCCTGACCGTCGGCCTGACCCGTGCGGCCTCCGCGAGCTCCTCCGCCTTCTCCAGGTTGTGCCGGGCGCGGGTCAGCTCTCCTTCCCGCCTGACACGGCCCGCGTTCGGGCCGCTGCGGACGACCTCGTCCTCGAGCTCCTTCAGCCGCGCGTCGATCTCCCCGATCCGCTCGGTGTCGACGGCGCCCGAAGGCGTTTTCGGCCGGGCCGCCCGCTCGGCGAGCAGTCCGGCCCTCTCCTGGTGCAGGTCCGCGAGGATCTCGCTCGCCCTGCCGAGTTTCGCCTCGGCCTCGATCTGCTGGGCGGTCGGCGGCCGCCACGCCCTCATGTCCGCCATGAGCGCCTCGAAGGCGCCCTGGCCCGCCTCCCGTTCGTCGGCGAGCCGCTCCACGTACCGCAGGGCCGTGGCGTCGTCCATGCCCGTGCGGTCGGCCGTCGTGACGATCTTCTGGAGTTGGCCGAACGCCGTCTCCAGTTCGGCCCGCGTGGCCGTGGACAGCTGGGTGACGTCGCCCATGAGCGCGTACAGCCGCGGTTCCTTGCGGAACCTGGCGAGCGTCTTCACCCCGGTCTTGAGGCCGTAGTACACGGCCTTGTACCAGTCCGGGTTGAAGATCGGCAGCGATCCCAGTTTGCTCATGGCCTGGCCGGCCGCCGTCTCGAACGCGAGTTTCGCGGCGCCGGCCTCCTCGATCGCGGCCCTGACCTCCGGCGTCAGGCCCTCGACCGTGCGGATCCTGGCGCTGAGGGCCTGGTAGCGGGTGGTGGCCGTCTCGATGTCGGTGGCCGCGGAGAACTCGCGCAGTGGCCCTTCGAGCGCGGTCAGGCCCTTCGCCGACATCTTCAGCAGGGCTCCCGTCGTCATCCCGAGGTCGACGGCGGCCGCGGCGACGGCGACCCCGACCCAGAACAGCGACGGCTCCTCCGCGAGGAAGGCCAGTCGGTACTCGACGGCCTGTCTGCCGTACTCCTCGATCGCCTCGATCGCCTGATAGCCGCTGATCGCGGTGTTCGCGACCAGAGCGGCCGCCGCCAGCCAGCCCCCGCCCGGCACGAGCGCGGCCAGTACGAGGGCGATGATGCCGAGGACGACGGCGGAGAAGAGGTGCCGGTCGCGGACGGCCTCCAGGTGGTCGCGGACGATCCAGTCGTAGATCGTGCCCTGGTCCACCCCCTGGGTGCGCCTGGTCACCTCGATGAGCTGCGGCAGGCTGAACACCCGCTCGGGATCGTCGGTGAACTCGCGGCGGGCCCTGCCCGTGTCCGCGAGCCGCTCCGCGGCCACGTCGAGCAGGTACTGCCGGGCGGCCGGGGCGTCGAGGCGCGTCAGTTTCTCGCGGTCGGTGGCCCGGCCCAGCTGCTCGGGGTCGACGAGCGGGTCGTCGCCGGAGGCGGTCACCACCGCTGCCGCGGCCGAGCCGCGCAGCGAGGCGGCCTTCTCACGGTGGGGGGCGGCCTCCTGGTGGGCCCGGAGCCGCTCGCGCATCGACTCGGGGTCCGCCGTCATCTCGATGAGCCGGGCGACGGATTCCTGCTCGGCCGCCGCCGCGTACTGGGCGCTCGCCTGCGTCGCCGCGATCCCGGCGACCATCTTCTCCGTGTATCCGGGGCTGTTCAGCCGCAGCCGCTCCTCGTAGAGGAGGTGGTCGTAGCGGGCGAGGACGTCGAGGGCGAGCTGGACGGCCTCGGACCTGAACCGCAGCCGGTACGTCTCCATCGCGGCGAGGAACGCCGCCTCGTCGGCGAAGCCGTGCCGTGCGAGGGCTTCCTGGAAGCGCGCTCCGGCCTCCTGCAGTGCGGACGACGTGCCCGCCGAGACTCCCGGGTACGGTCCCGTGGCGAAGGCCGCGGCCATCCGCAGGCGGTTGCGGCGGGCCCACAGCTCGTACAGGTCCTCGCATCCGAAGAGGGTCGCCTCCGCCTCCCTGGTCCGGCGCGCCTCGTTCTCCCGGGCGCGTTCCTGGACGATGAACCTGTCGATCGAGGCGTCGAGTTCGGCCCAGTCGTTCGTGCCCGCGTTGACGCGGCCGAGGTAGTCCGCCCGTTGTGCCGGGTCGAGCGCGCCCAGCTTCCGTGCGATCCGCAGGACGGTCTCGTACTCCTCCGGGGCCAGGGGCCGCGTGCCGCCGAACAGGACGCGCCGGATGTCCTCGGGCAGCGCCGCGATCTCCCGGCGCTGTTCGTGCTCCTGCAGCACGTCGGCGCGGGCGCCCAGCCACCGTGCGCGCAGTGCGGCGTCCTCGGGGCCGGTGCCCAGCTTCGTCCCCGGGGCGAGGCCGCTCTCGCGCCAGAACCGGACGTCCGCCTCCTCGTTGACCTGGGCCTGCTCGGCCGGGGCCAGGCGTTCCATGGCGGTCCGCGTGACGTCGGTGACGCGCAGCTGGAGGACTCCCCTGCGGACGTCGTCGGCGGTCGCCGAGCGGCCGCGTCCGGTCTCCCAGTGCCACCAGCCGAGCCGCCGGTCGACCTCCTGTTCGCTCGTGGCCTGGTAGTACTGCCGGACGAACTCGCGCAGCAGCTCCGGCGGGGACATCACGCGCGTCACCTTCAGCGGGAACAGCCGGGAGGCGGGCGTCTTCGGTTTCGGCGGGGCCTGGGGTTTGAGGTGGACCGTGCCGTGGCCCTCGCCTCGGGCCTGCTGGGCCACATGGGCCAGTTCGTGGGCGATCAGGCGGCGCCCGGACGCCGAGGCGGGGTCCTCGCCGCCGCCGCAGACGATGTGCGGGCCGGTCGTGTACGCCCGGGCGCCGAGGGCGTCGGCCGCCTCGGCGGCCCGCCTGCCGGTGTGGACGCGGACGTGCGTGAGGTCCCAGCCCAGCCGGGACTCCATCTCGCTCCGCGTTTGGGCGTCCAGGGGTGCGCCGGCGGAGCCGGGCGGAGGAGGGGCGGGCACGGGCAGCGGTGGCATCGGGCGCACCGGCCCCGCGGCGCCCGCCGTGCGACGGTCCGCGAGGGTGCCGGCGAACCGGTCCGCCTCGGCCTCGAGACGGTGGTCCACCGCGGGCGCCGCCTTCGCCGCCCTGCGCTCCACGCCGTGCGGCGGCTCCGGGGGCCGCCGGCCGTGGAATTCGGGGGGCGGGCTCACGGGAACAGGGGCTTGAAGACGGGCACGAGGGAGACGGGGTCGCCCTGCGCGGGCACGTAGGCCAGCGGTGCGTACCGGTAGACCACCCCGTGCGGCTCCACGGCGGCGGGGCCTTCGGGATCCTGCGGCCAGAGCACGTCGCCGGAGACGGTACGGGCCGGCACGAGCCAGTGGTCTCCGCGCCGGAAACGGGGCGGCTTGTGCGCCTTCTTGGGAAGGTCGTCCGGCACCGGCGGGGCGCTGAACCGCACCTCGACGCCGTCCTCCAGCGCAATCCACGTGTCGAGGACGACCGGCAGGGCGTCCGATCCGGGCGGCGGGCGGTGGTCCCACCTTCGCAGGTACGGGTGCAGCTCGGGGTCGCCGGTCACGCTCGGGGCCGGGGGCTCGGCGCCGGGGGCGGAGTCGTTCGGGTCGGCGTCAAGGGTCACGGTCCGGCCGGGCACGTCCAGGGCGGTGATCCGGTGGACGCGCGGCGCGGGTGCGGTCGGCAGGTCGTCCGCCGCCCGTACGGCCGTGGCGTCGTCGAGGAGTTCTACCCAGTCGCCCACGTCGAGGCCGAGGCCGCCGTCCCGTCCCCAGGACTCCAGGCTCACGACCGGGCCGGCGACCCGGGCGACCGGGAAGGCGACGGAGGCGTTCTCCCGGGACCAGACGAAGGTGGCGACGTCCGGTTCGGCGGCCTTTCCCTTGGCGGCGGCCCCCCGCTTGCGGGCCGCGGGCACGGGCCGGAGGAGGGTGTGGTCGTCACCGGGCGGCGCGCCGACGCCGGAGGTGTGGATCTGCACCCGGTAGAGCTGGTTCTCCGGTCCGCGGTACCGGGCTTCGGGAGCGATGACGCAGGGTTCGGCGGGCCCGGTGCGGTCGTCACCGGTGCGGGCGGCCATCAGCCCCTTCGGGCCGTGCAGGCGGGCCAGCCAGATGCGCAGGGCGTCCCCCGCTCCGGAGCTGCCGGGGTCCTCGTTCCCGAACGGGTGCAGGGCGACCTGCCAGACCACCTTGGCGCGGGCCGCGGTGTCGGGGCCGGTGGCGCCGAGCGCGACCTCGCGGATCGACGGGTCCTGGATCGCGGTGATCTCACGCTCCCAGGCCCGCAGGTACACCCCGAAGGGGCCTTCGGGCACCGCGCTTCCGTCCGGGTCGACGTAGCCCTCGGGCTGGCCGAGGTACGTCGTCTCCTCGCCGCTCTCGACGAGCAGCCCGTCGACGTACAGGCGTCCGGGGCCGATCAGCAGGTCCCGGTCCGGGTCGTCCGGCACCCGGGAGACGTCGAACCCGGGAGCGGACTCGGGGCGGGCGGTGGGCCCGAGCACATCGGCGACGACGGTGCGCAGGTAGTGCAGGAGGACCTGTGTCTGCTCGTTGGCGTCGGCGTCGAGCGTGACGCGGCCCTGCTGGTGGATGAGGCGGGAGTAGTGCTTGGACGGGTCGAACGAGACGCGTGAGATGTCCACGGCCATGGTGTGCGTGCCTTTCGGGAGGGACGGGTCAGGTGACGAACAGGACGTCGCTCGAGGCGCCGGCCGGCGTGAACTCCGCCAGCCTCGTGCGCAGCCCGTCCTCGCGCTGGGGCTGGAACAGGTCGTGGAAGGCGCCGAGTTCGGAGCCGTCGTCCGCGCCGCGCCGGATCTCCTCGGCGCATCCGGGCGCGAGTTGGCCGTACCCGGGGGTTCCGTAGCGGGTGCTGGTGAAGCGGGGGACCACGCGGTCCGGTGCGCCGGAGTGGGCCGGCTCGCAGTGGAAGGGAGCCGGGGTGCGCGAGCCGGGGGCCAGATAGGAGAAGCGGACGCAGCCGCGCCCGCGCACGCAGACCTCGACCTCGCCGTCGAGCAGGGAGTTCTCCACGAGGCCGACGGACTGGACGTGCACCGAGCCGATGACCGTGGTGCGGCGCGCCGACAGTTCGGCGTACGCGCACTCGCCGTCGGGGCCCGTGAGCGCGGGCAGCGCGGCGGAGGTGGCGTCGAGGACGGAGTCGGAGAGGAAGATCTGGTTGGGTGCGCTGCGGGTCTCGTCGGCGACGACGACGAGGGTGCCGGTGATGCTGTGCTCGATCTCCAGGCAGGCGGGGGTGCGTACGAGTTCGAGGCCTGGTTCCTGCGGGTGCTCGCAGTGGCCCTCCGCGTCCAGCGACCACCCCGGGACGAGGGTGCAGTGGCTGATCGTGACCCGCCCGACGGCGCCCTGCACCCGGATGCTCCGCCCGGTCACCAGCAGGCCCGAGAGCCTGATCTCCGGCAGGGGGCCCTTGCCCCTGCCGGTGCCGGTGATCCGCAGGGCGTCGGGCCGGTTGGCGTACCAGTCGAGGAGGCGCAGGACGGGGCGGCTGCCGGGCGCGGCGCGTACGGTGAGCCGGTCGCCGCGGTCGAGGCGGATGTCGATCTGCTCCTGGAGCACCGCGGGCCCCACGAGTTCGATGACCGCCTGGCGGCGGGAGGGGTCGGCCGCCTTGTCGCGGCGCCAGGCCACGAGGGCGTCCTGGAGTCGTTCGAACCGCTGCCCGGGACCGACGCGGTAGGGCTCCGCCGGGGCCGGGGCACCGGGTGCGGGCGCCGGCACCGGTTCCGTACGGGGGTATTCGCCGCCGCCCATGGCCGCGGCGAACGCGTAGTGGTAGCTGACCCATACGCCGGTGTCGGGCGCGGTGCGGGCCGGGAAGGCGATGCGTCCCAGGACCGGATCGACGGCGACCTGGCCGCGTCGCGGCACGTAGGTCCACCGGGACAGGTCCGCCGGGACGATCGCCGTGAGCGGGACCGGCTCGTCGTCGACGTAGACGCACAGGCTCTTGCCCGGGCCGTAGTAGTGCGCCGTGTTCGTCTCGAAGGCACGGCGCCGGATCAGGCCGGGCACGTTGGTCTCGTCCGCGAGGTGGTGGGGCGCCGGTTCGCGCACCGGCCGGGTCGCCAGGGGTGTGTCGTTGCCCAGGACGCTGAACGTGTAGTGGGCGCGGTCGCGGTCACGGCAGTACGCCGGGGCGCGGGTGACGGGGTAGGCGCCGAGACGCCAGACGAACAGGCCGACGGCCGGGATTCCGTGGCGGCCGCCGGGGCGGTGTGCCGAGTCGAGCCGGCGTACGTCGACGGTGTGGGCGAGCCGGTCGAAGGGCCCGTCGACCAGGTCGAGTTCCGCGCCGTGCCGCAGGTCGGCGAGTTGCCCGCGGCGCAGCCGGTCCGCGGTGTCCGCCGGGTGCGTAGCGTACAGCCGTACGGGCTGGGTGAAGCCGAGCAGCTGCCGGAACTCCACGGCCCGGGCGGGCCAGTCGGCGACGTCCCGGGCGAGGTCCTCCAGGACGGCGAGCGTCCCCTTGCGGCGGCGGTCGGCCAGCGTGCGGGCGACGTCGCGGCGGGGCGCGACGACGCGGGCGAGCCGGGCCGCGCTCTCGTCCCGGCGGGCGAGCACCTCCTCGTATCCGGGCAGCGGCGCGTAGCCCACCAGGGCCCCGAGGTAGGGCAGCACCCACGGCCGGCAGGTCTCGACGAACAGGTCGGCGTAGCTCTGGTCGATCGCCTGGCCGACGAGGGCGCGCTGCTCCTCGATCACGCCGAGGAGCGCCTCGAGCGGCCCGCCCTGTTCGGCGTCGCGGCGCCGGTGGAGGGCGGGCAGCAGTTCGTACAGGGTCGGCCCGGGCTCGGCGGTCATGGGATCCTCCGCAGGATCAGCGTCTCGGGCAGGTCGGGGGCGAACACGGCGAGCTGGGCGGGGCGGATGCCGGAGAAGACGGTCAGTCTGCGGCCCTGCGCCAGTCCGACAGTGCGCAGCGTGGGGTTGAGGGCGACGAGTTCGGCCACGCTCAGCCCGTGTTCGAGGGCGATCGAGGTGAGGGTGTCGTCGGCTCCGGTGGGGTCCTGGCCCACGGTGTGGAAGGTGCGCAGGGCCCGGGCCGGGCGCGCGTCGACGGCGTGCGCCGCCTCCCGCAGCGAGGCGGGCAGACGGACGAGGGCCAGTGGGTCGCCGGTCGCCGGGATGCCGGCGAAGACGTCGACGTCGATGTGGTCGACGCCGGGCACGGCCTGCGCGGTGGCGAGCACCTCGCTCAGGTGGGCCGGCTGGGCGAGGTCGCGTGCGGCGAAGCCGAGGGTGCGGAGCAGCGCCGCCCGTACGGCCGTCTCGACGCTGTCGAAGGTGTGGTCCGGCAGCACTCTGAGTCCTGCCGACAGGACGAGGACGACGCGTTCGCGGACGTCGACCGCGACGGGCAGGTGCGGGTCGCCGTAGGCGGCCAGGGCGGCGGTCAGGCCACTGAGGAGGGGGTCCGAGGCGTCGATCGGGGCGTCGTCGACGCCGGCGACGGTGAGGTGCACGACCTCGCGTCGCCCGTCGAAGAGGCGGGCGGCCGTGGCCCGGCCGATGCCCGGGCGGGCCCGGGCGAAATCGGCGTGGTCCCGCACGGACACCAGCCGGTCCAGGGCGTGGCAGCGCAGCGGAATGCCCGCGCGGATGTCCTCGGGTCCGTCGCCGTCCGTGCCGCCCGTGGAGGGCAGCGGGTTGGTGACCGCGTTGACGCCGGGGGGCCGGCCGGCGAGCTGGGTGATCCGGCCGGCCGGCAGGTTGCCGCCGGTTCCCGCGCCGGTGCGGTACGTGGCGGTGACGTTCTCCAGGCCCGTCGGGAGCCGTGATCCGTGGATCCCGTCCCCGAAGGCGACCGATGCCGCTCCGGGGCGTTGGGTCGACCGGTAGCCGTGGTCCTGGGGGCCGAGGAGCGACAGGTCGTCGGCGGGGTGCCACCGGACCTGGTCCACGCGTACGGTCAGGGCGGGTTCGGCGCCGTCGGCGGTGGCGGCGGGCAGGTGGGTGAGCGGGGCGGCGGCGGACACCTGGCGCAGCGGGAAGGACTGCCGGGCGCGGGCGGCGTCGCCGCTGCCGAGCACCTCCGTCCGTGTCTCCCCTTGTGTGGCGGGGACGACGTTGCCGTGGATGACCACGGTGTCGCGCCGGTACGTGTAGGCGAGCGGGGCCGTGAGGAGGAGGGTCGTGCGGACCGACTCGCCGGGCTCGTCGGCGCCGAGGCTCTGCCGGACCGCCGCGAGCATCGCGGGTTCGGCGGCGGTGACTCCGGTCGTCCCGGGGATGTCGGTGCGCTCCCCGGAGACGATCAGACGCCGGCCCGGGCGCAAGCCGGTGTAGACCTGGGCGAGTTCGATCCGGCTGCCGCCGACGTCCTCGGTGATCGGCTGCTCCGCGAGGACGAGGGGTTCGCCGCCGGTCCGTACGGTGATGCTCTCGTACGGCACCCTGCCGTCCTGGGCTTCGTACCAGTCGTCGTCGACGGTGATCCGGGTGACCGGGACGGTGATCGGCGGGGCGCCCTCCGGGGTCGGCACGGACAGCTGCACCTGGGCCGTCCTCACCACCTTCACCACGAACACCTGCGGCACGTCCTCGTCACCGGCCTGCTCGGTGACGACGTGCATGCCCGGCAGCACGCCGTCGAGCGCGCCCTCCACGTAGATGTCCTCGGGCTCCGAGCCGTCCCCGGTGCGGGGCCCGGCGAGCGGGCGGGCCTTGATCCTCAGGACCTGGATGCCGGACGTCGGCTGCGGTTCGGCGATCCGCTGGGTCGCCCAGGCCCGGTGGACGCTTCCCGCGAGCCGGGGGTCGGCGGCGGCGAGCAGGCCCGGGACGGCGTCGGACCGCGGGTCCCACAACACCCCGAGGGGCGTGCCGGCTTCTCGGCCGGAGGCCGGGAGGCGGGCGGGTGTACGCCGCAGGGCCGGCAGGACGGCGGCGGTGGCGACGAGCGCCGTCGCCCGGTCGCACTCCTCGCCTCCCCCGCCCCGGTCCTCGTGCGAGGCGGGGCAGACCAGGTTGCGGGCGAGTGCGCGCAGGTACTCGATGTCGGGCAGGCTTCGGCGCCGGTCGGCGGCCACGGCGACGAGCGCCGCGCGTACGGCCCGTACCGCCCGGGCGACCTCCTTGTCGGCCCAGCGGGCGAGCGCGCCGCCCCGTACCTCCGGGAGGAAGGCGATGCCCTCCGCGACCAGGCGGGCGGCCTCGGCCAGGGCCTCGTAGAGTTCGTCGGGCTCGGTCTCGGGCGTCAGGAGGTCGCGCGCCTCCTCCAGGGCCGCGCGGAGCGGCTCGGCGGCGGCCCGGCGCGGGGCGGCGTGCTCCGCGGAGCTCAGGGCGGAGTGGGCCCGGGCGGGCAGATCGACCGTGGTGTCCTGGACGAAGGTCACCGTGGTGCGTCCGAGCGTGAAGTCGGGAGTGGCGTCGGCGACCGTCCGCACCTGGGGTGGCTGCCCGGCGGCGAACAGGACGAGGATCCTGTCGCCGGCCTTCAGGTTGAGCGCGGCGCCGGTGAGGGTGACCGGTTCGGGGCCGCCGCCGAGGGAGGCGTGCGGGGAGAGCGGCGGGGGCGCGGTGAGGCGGACCGCCAGGGTGTTCCACCCCGCGTCCGCGTCGAGGTCCTCGGCGGTCTCGAAGGTCTGCGGCAACTGCCCCTGGGAGGGCACGCTCCTGGCCTGCGTGCCGGCCGGCACGGTGGCCCGGGTCCCCGGGTCGAGGGTGTAGGCGAGCCTGCCGCCGGCGCCCAGCGCGGGGCGGGGCCGGTAGCCGACGAGGCGGCCGAGCAGGACCAGCGACTCCTGCTCCCCGGCCGTGGGCACGAAGCCCTCCTGGGCGTGGCGCTCGGTGTAGAAGGTGAGGATGTCGGCGACGACCGCCCAGCAGTCGAGCAGCGCGATCGCGGGATCGTCCTGCTCGCGGGTGCGCAGCTCCGCGAGCGCGGGCCTGCTCGCGATCCGTTCCCGCATCGAGGCCATGAACTGCCCGTGCGTTCCGGTCCGGTAGCGGAGGGCGGACAGGCCCGGCGGGTTGTACACGTCCGCCGGGGTGGGCGGCCCGGAGTGCGGTCCGCACCCCTGGCATCCGCAGTCGCTCGCGCTGCCGACGACGTCGCCGGGTCCGCCGTGGCTGTTCATCGGCCCCCTCCGATCTCCAGTTCCAGAACGCCGTGCTCGGGCCTGGCCGGATCGCCGTCCAGCCGGGGCACCTCGTGCGGGCCCAGGGTCAGGACCCCGTCGCGCAGCGGCTGCCCGGACGGCTCGAAGAGCCGCTCCAGGGCGGTGACCTTCACGGACCGGACGCCGGGCACGGCCGCGACCGCGGCGACGATCCGGCTCACGCGCACGGCGGTGCCGAAGGTCAGCTCGTCGGGATGGAAGAGCCCGCGCGTCCCGTCGGGCAGCGTCCCGGTGCCGAGGACCCGGGCCACCGCCGTCCGCACATGGCCGGCCACGGCGTACGGTTCGGCCACCACGCACAGGGCCAGCCGCAGCGGCACGGTCCGCGCGGGGCCGACGACGAGGTCGTGGCCGATCCGGCGGGCGCGGTGGAGCCGCTCACGGACCGCGTCGAGCAGCGCGGCGGGGGCGGTCGGCGTGCCGAGCGCGTCGACGGACACCTGTGCCTCGTACCAGGCGCCCGTCCAGCGCAGCCGGGCTCCGGCCCGCTGCACTCCGGGCGCCTCGGCGGCCAGGGTCGCGTAGTCCTGGGCGGCGACGGCGCGCAGGAGCCGGCGTGCCGCCTCGTGCGGCGCTCGCGCGCGGACCTGGGCGACCGGCTCGGGGTCGGTGCCGCCGGTGGCCGGCAGGGGGTTGCGCGCCTCGACGGTGACACCCGTGGTCCGGCAGAGTTCGATCGCGTCGATGGCCTCCGCCGCCACGTTCCCTGCCGTGCCGTTGCCGAGGCGGTAGCGCAGTTCGAGGGCGGTGCCGGGAGCGGGCGGGGCGCCGGCCGTGCCGTCGCCGAAGCGCAGATGGAGGACGCCGTCGTCGTCGGCCTCGCCGACCATGTCGCGGTCGGCGGGTCCGCTGTCGAGCAGGTCGCGCCGGGGCAGCCAGGGGTCGCCCCCGTCCGCGGCGGTCACCCGCACGGCGGGGAGGGCTTCCCGCGGATCGGGTGTCAGGGCCCGCGCGGCGGGTCCGTGGAAGACGGTCCGGGCGGGGTCGAGCGCGTGCCCCTCGTCCTCGCCCCAGCTCTGGCCGGTCTCCCAGCCCTCGTCGTCGCGCCGCAGGACGTATCCGGCCCGCGCCCGGGCGGCGAGTTCGCGCAGCCGGTCCCGTTTGCGCGCCAGGAGTTCGTCGAAGCGGGCCGAGAGCGTGCGCAGCGCGCCGGCCGGGTCCGTGCCCAGGGGCAGGCGGCCGAGCGTCCGGGCGCCGAAGACGGTGGTCAGCCAGGCGGTGGCCGCCGCGTCGGGCGGGGTGCCGCTCTCGGCGGCCCGCAGCAGACCGAGCAGGCGCTCGCGGGCCCGGTCCGCGACGCCGTCGAGACGGGCGGCCTGGCCGCGCGCGACGTCGGCCGGTGACGGGAACGGGGCGCTGAAGGTGACGCTGCCGGCGCTCGGTTCGCCCGGTACGGCCGGTGAGCAGCCGACCGGCAGCGGCGGATACGCGGGCAGCAGGGCCGGGCCGCCGGTGTGCGCGCAGCCGAAGCCGGGCGGGCAGGGGCACCCGGGTTCGCCGGGGGGCGGGGCCGGCCAGGTGAAGCGCTCCGGTTCCCGGCCGCACCAGGTGCGGGCGGCTCCGTGCTCGACGAGCACGGCGTTGCCGCGGGCCACCCCGACCTGCAGCTGCCGGCAGTCCTTGCCGCCGACGGCCGTCACGCGCAGCGGGAACCGGAGGGCGTCCTCCGCGGCCCAGGTCACCTCCAGCAGACGCTGGCCGTAGAGGGAGTCGGCCGATTCCCTGACCTCGACGAGCCGGACGGCCTGGCGGTGGGTGCGGTCGGCATCGGCCTCCAGTCCGGTCTGCGCGCCGACGGCCTCTTCGAGGACCAGGACGTCACCCGGCGCCAGGGCGAGACCTCGGGAGCCCTTCCCGTCCCGCAGGGCCGCCGAGGTCGCCCCGGCGGGCAGACAGAACTCCGGTTCGCCCCAGGCCCACAGGGGGATCCGCCCGTGGGCCGGATGGACGGTGACGTCCCGGTCGGTGACGGGCTCGAAGATCTCCGGCCCGGCCCTGAAACGGAACGTGCCGGCGGCCAGGGTGATCCGGGCGGGGGCGTTCAGGCAGACGAACGCGCGGGCGGCGCAGCCGTCGTGCATCGGGTAGTCCACCAGCCGGGTGTGACGGCGCACCGAGGTGCGCAGCCGGGCGGTGTCGAGATAGGCCTCCGCGGCGACCGCGTCCTGTCGGTAGCTCAGCTCGTCGCCCGCGTAGGCCAGGAGCTCGACCAGGGCGACCATGAGGTCCGCCGCGTGCCGCTCCCCCCACCGCGGCAGGGTGAGGCTGAGCCGTTCCAGCAGGGCGCGCCGCAGGCTCTCGTAGTCCTTGGCGAGGTAGTCGACGACCGGCTCGGGGTACGCGGGCGGCGGGCAGGGCTCGGCGGCGCAGTCCGCCAGGGCCGGGCAGTCCTGGCCGAAGCCGAACTCGGCGCGGGCGAAGAACGGGTCGAACCCGTCGAGGGGTTCCGTGCCGGGCCTGCCGAGCGCGTCGGTGCGCACCAGCTCCAGGAGGTACCGGGAGATGTCCCCGGGGCGGTCCACGTCGAGGACGATCCGCCCGGGGCGGTCCGGGTCGGCGTCGGGGTCGGTGACGGCGGCCACCACCCGCAGGTCGCGGGCGACGACTCCGCCGGTGATCCTGAAGTTCGCCGGGAGCAGGCCCTGGGGTGCGGGCCCGAACAGCGTCAGGGTGATCCTGCGCCGACCCGGGTCGACCGTCACGGCCTCGATCCCGTTGCGCCCCTCGGCCCGCGCCCTGCGGGCCCGTGACGCGAAGGGCCGTGCCGCGCCCGCCTGTGCGCTCATCGGACGCCTCCGCCCTCGAACGTGTCCGTGCGGGCCTGGCCGGTGGCCAGGACCGTGTAGCCGATCTCGAACCGCAGCACCGAGTCCTCGGCGAAGACCTCCACCGACCGGACGGCGATGACGTCGCCGAGCCAGCGCTGCAACGCCGCCTGCACGGTCACCCGCAGCGCCGCGGCGAACTCGGGACCGGTGGGTTCGAAGACGAGGTCGAGCAGTCCGCAGCCGAAGTCCGGCCGGTTGACCCGCTCCCCCGGCCTGGTGAAGAGGACCTGCTCGACCATGTCGCGCACGTGGTCGTCGTACCCGGTCGAGGCCGTACGGCCGGTGCGGGCGATGTGGAACGGGAAGTCGACGTCCATGCCGCTCACACCGCCGTCGCCCGGAGCTGGACCGCGTACACGAGCGGCAGGGTCGGCGGGGGCCCGACGCACTGTCCGTCCCCGGGCACCGGTCCGGCCGGCGGAAGCGTCTGGACGAGCACGCCCTGGCCGCTCGCGAGCAGGCGTGCCGCGACCCCCGACCAGACGACCTTCGTGCACGGCGGCGACCCGCTCACGCCCGGGCAGCCGGTGACCAGCAGCTGGTCCAGGACGGTGGCGAGCGGGGCACCCTGGACGAGGACCCGGGTCTGCGCGGGCGTGTCCTGCACCTTGCCGGCGTGCCCGCAGGTGATCGTGGTGGCGGTGGTGACGAGGTGACCTGGCATCGCGCTCACCCCGGCAGGACGGTGAGCGCGCCGTTGCCGAGGTCGATCCCGCCCGGCGTCACCTTGATCGTCGGTCCGGCGGCCGACGCGCCGATCTCGACGCCGCCCTCGTAGATCCGGATGAACGGGCCCGCCGGGCCTTTGAGCTGGAGCAGGATGCCTCCGGTCTGACCGGGGGCGTCGGACAGCAGCAGACACGTCTGGGCCGGTGTGCCGATGACCACCTGCGGTGTGCCGTCGGGCGCCGCCTGCGCCGCGAGCGGCAGTTCACCCGCCCCGCCGCGCCAGAAGCCGGTCCACACCGCCCGGTTGATGTCCCCGTCGACGAACTGCACCCAGACGCCGGAGTTGGGGAGGGGGACGACGTACATGCCGCTGGCGAGTCCGGCCAGCGGGGTCGCCGGACTCGCCCAGATGCACGGATCGTTGCCGAGCACGTCCGAGACGCGGACGAGGAGCCGTCCCGCGCGCAGCTGGTCGACGTTCGACACGACCACGCCCTTGTACAGGCCGTGGTACTTGTTCGCATCCGTCGTCACGGGATCACCACCGGGGTTTGAGGGACGAGGCCGTCGCGGGTGAGGGAGAAGCTCTGCTTGTACTCGCCGCGTCTGATGTCGTGCGTGACGCTGGAGACGTAGTAGAGGCCGTCGTAGGCCAGGCCCGCGCCGCGCACGCCCACGAGGTGGCGGGCGCGCAGCACGTGCCCGTAGCGCAGGACGTCGAGCTTTCCGCTGCCGCGGACGGCGTCGGCGGCGGCCGAGGTCCGGCTCAGTCCGAGGAGCAGGGCCTCGGGCACCGAGCGGTCGCTGACGTCGGGCAGCGGCTCCTGCTTGAGGGTGACGGCGGGGCGTGCCGCGAGCGGCGGATGCAGCAGGCTGATGTCGGGCAGGGGCAGATCGATCTGGATCTTGCTGGTGGGTTCGGTGAGCCCGACCGTGTACTGGGTGCGCGAGAGCCCGTCGTACGTGAAGGACAGCGACTCCACCGTCGAGGCCGCCCCGGCTCCCACGGTCAGCGCCGGCTGGACGAGTCCGGCCCGCACCTGCGGCCCCCAGTAGGCGATGCCGGCCCCCGGCAGCGGGCCCGGCTCGATGAAGAAGACGTAACCCACCTCGGAGGCCATCTTCCTGAGGTAGGCGAGGTCGGTGGAGGACTGGATCGGGATGTGCCGGACGGGGTCCGGCAGGTCGGTCATCACGGGCGGGACGGCGACCGGGACGATGCCGTACATCGCGTACTTGGCACAGATGGTCAGGGCGCGCAGGTTCTGCGGCAGGCCGGGGTAGCACTCCCGCTCGTGCCGCATGTCCATGAGGACCGACAGGTCCTCGCCGGTGACAGTCAGGGTGGCGGCGCCGGGGTCGGCGCTCGGCGCCATGTCCTGTTGTGTGATGACGCCGTCCATCAGGACGGACGGGAAGCCGTCGACGACGGCGACGACCACCACCCTGATCCCGGGATCGAAGAAGCCCGCAGGAAGCAGCGCCTGCTGGATGAGGGACCGGCCGCTGACGGCGAAGGTCAGCTGGAACCCGCTCGTCTGCTGCGCCGAGGTGGTGACCTTCACCGACTGCAGGGCGTCGGTGAGGGGGGCGGGCACCGGTACGGCGATCAGCGGGCCCATCAGGAGCATCAGGCGCAGGCTGCTAGCCACCGAGACCACTGCCCGTGTCCAGGGCGCTCCCTCCCTGGGGCAGGCCGGCCGGCAGGGTGATCCGCAGTCGGCGGCCCGGCGGCCGGGTCAGGGTCCGGGGGTCGAGGACGCGGTGGGCGTCGGCGATCCGCCAGGCCTGGGCGGGGTCGCCGAGCTCCCGGGCGGCGATGTGGTCGAGCCGCTCGCCGGGCGCGACCGTGTGGACGGACAGCGTCGTCAGGGTGTCCGGGTCGGGCGGGAAGCGCCTTCGCACATAGGTGACCGGGCGGCCGTCGGGCAGTTGGAGAACGGCGGTGGGGACGTGCGCGTAGCGGCTGGTGGCGGCGAACATGTCCGCTCCTTCACAGGCTCGGCAGGCCGAGGTCGGAGGGGGTGCGCGTGATCCGGTCGGCGAAGGCCTCCCGGCTCAGGTGGTGCTGGAGGTAGAGCAGGCCGCCCTTGTGCCGGAAGCCGAGGTCGTCGGTGGTCAGGACGCGGGCGCCGACGGACACCTTGGCCCGGATGGGATGGAGTGAGGTGTCGAAGGCCTCTTCCGTCACGGTGAACTCGGTGATCCGGACGGGCAGGACGCGACTGCTGCCGAGGACGAGCACGGTGAGCGGTGCCTCCACCGGTGCCACCTCGATCATGCCGAAGGCGGCCATCCGCTCCTCTTCGAGGAGCTGTCCGACGCTCGGGTAGAAGCCGCTCTCGAGGGCCGACAGGACGGGCAGCAGACCGCTCGTGGCTTCGACGGGGTGGCCGTCGGGGTCCTCCAGCTGGTCGGCCGCGTCGAATTCGGCCTCGAACTTGTACGTCTCGTGCGGGGGGCCCTTCAGACGCAGCGCCTCGAGCCGGTCCCCCGGTTCGGGCCCGATGCCCTGCGGCTGGACCGTCCTGGTCAGCGAGTCGGGATTGAACTGGAAGGGAACGGTCCGCAGCGGCCGGGCGGTCGCGGCGTCGAGGAGGACGAATCCGCCGCGCACGGCGCGGGCCGCCCCGGGGAAGCCGGTCATACGCGCTCTCCGCCCGTCCGCCGTCGCCCGCCGACGACAGCGGCGTGCAGGGACCGGGCGACCGCGCGCCCGTAGGAGTCGGCGCTCGACGGGGCCTCGCGCGGTGCGAGCACGACGGCCGCCCGGGCGAGCTCGTACGAGCTGAGGCACGCGGACGGTCCGAGCAGTTCCGCCAGTTCGGCGGTGAGCGCCGCGCGGAAGGTCTGCTCGCCGGCTCCGGCCAGTGCGCGGGCGTCGCCGTCCGTCGCGTCGACGACGAACCGCTCGACATGGACCTCGACCCTCATGACAGCGCCTCCTTGAGCGGGTTCTGCGGATGCGGCCAGACGAAGTCCCGTTCCCGCACGGGGTGCTGGAGCTTGCGGAACTCCTCCCGGGCGGCCTGGAGCACGTGCGGCATGGTGATCGGGGTCCCGCCGGACGCGGCGAGGAACGCCGCGTTGACGGCGATGTTGCGGGTCATGGCGCCGCTCACGTCGAGGCGCGCGAGGCGGTCGTAGTCGAGGGCGGCCCGGCCGGGCGCGTGCTCGGGGAAGGCCCGTCGCCACAGTTCGCGGCGGTGCGCGGCGTCGGGGAAGGGGAAGTCGACGACGAACCGGATGCGGCGGACGAACGCCGTGTCGAGCGCCGTGCGCAGGTTGGTGGCCATCACGGCCAGTCCCCGGTAGGACTCCATCCGCTGCAGCAGGTAGTCGGTCTGCACGTTGGCGTACCGGTCGTGCGCGTCCTTGACCTCGCTCCGCTTGGCGAGCAGTGCGTCGGCCTCGTCCAGGAACAGCAGGGCTCCCCCGGCCTCGGCGGCGTCGAAGAGGCGGCGCAGGTTCTTCTCCGTCTCGCCGATGTACTTGCTCATCACACCCGACAGGTCCGCGCGGTACAGGTCCAGGCCCAGTTCGTGGGCGAGGACCTCGGCGGCCATGGTCTTGCCGGTGCCGCTCGGCCCGGCGAACAGCGCGGTCACCCCGAGGCCGCGGGTGAGCCGCCCGGCGAAGCCCCAGGTCTCGTAGACCGTCTCCTGCCGGGACACCTGGGCGGCGATCTGGCGCAGCAGCGTGTGCGTCTGCTCGGGCAGGACGATGTCGTCCCAGCCGACGTCGGGCCGCAGCCGCTGGGCGAGGCCGTCGAGTCGGGAGCGGCCGCGGGCCACGCAGGCGCCCCAGACGCGGCCCGGCTCGCTCGACCGGGCGACTTCGTCGATCGCGGCGACGTCCATGGCGAACTGCCCGGCCAGGAGGCCGATGTGCACCGCGTCGGCGTCGGCTCCGAGGGCCTCGCGCCAGGCGGCGGCCCGCTCGTGGAAGGTGGGCGGGTTGACCTCGACGTCGACCGCCGGGCGGGCGAGCCGGGGATGCGCGTCCCGGGAGCCGAGGAACGCCGGGATCCTGCTCCGGGAGAGGAAGCGGCCGACGAGCGAGGCGGCGGTCGTGTCGTCGACGACGGGTGCGTCGTGGGTGTCGTCGTCCGCGTCGAGGTAGAGCGCCAGCGGGAGCAGGGCCGCCTCCCGGTCCCACAGCCGGACGAGTCGGTCGAGGTCGTCGGGGTGCGAGGGCAGCGCCGGTGCCGGCAGCCGGTACAAGGTCAGCCCGAACTCGGCCGCGGCACGGGCCGCGACCACGTGCTTGCTGCCCGGCCGGCTTCCGGTCAACCGCACCACGGGCGGGGCGGCCGGGGAGCGTTCCCAGGCGTTCGCGCACCGGGTGACGGCGGTCTGCTGGGAGGCGGGCAGGGCTGACGGCGCCGCCGGCAGCCGGGTGACGAGCACGGAGAGACGCTCGTCGAGGTAGTCGAGGCCCCTGACGTAGTCGACGATCCGTTCGTCGGCTCGTACGGGGCTCGTCACCAGCGCCGCTCCGGCCGGCCGGCTGATCTCCACGAGCCGCCAGAAACGCAGGGCGCCGTGGGCCGACGCGGCCTCCCAGGACGGGTCGGGCAGCACGGCGAGGGCGAGCCCGAGGGTGGGGTGGGCCAGTGCCCGGCTGCCGTGGGCGGCGGCGAACAGCCCGCCCATGGCCGGTGCGATCTCCTCGGCCAGGCACATAAGGAGCACGTCGCGCTCGAACCGGCTCAGGCCCAGTCTCTGCGCGAGCACGACGAGCGCCGGGGCGGGCACGGCGGCTTCGGCCGCCGCGACCCTGGCCGCCGCGGCGGCAAGCTCGTCGTCGGCGCGGGGGCCCATGGGGATGTGGGAGCCCGTGGGGATGTGGGGGCCCGTGGTGACGTGGGGGCCCGTGGTGACGTGGGAGCCCGTGGTGACCTGGGAGCCCGTGGTGACCTGGGCGTCGGGGGCCGTCCCGGCGCCGGCGTCAGGGCCGCTGCCGGGCGCCTGTGCGGACGGGGCGTGCGGAGTCTGGCGCCGCCTGCCCCAGGGCAGGGACGTCCGCGGCTCGGCCGAGGGCGGCGGTTCGCCGGCCCGGTCGGCGGGGCGGCGCTCCGGCTCCGTCGGTCCCTCGGGCCCGGCCTCGTCCCGCGGTCCCGTCCGGTCCTCCGCGTACCGGTGCAGCAGGATGCGCAGCCAGTCCAGGGAGGCGGAGAGGAACTCGGCGTTCCGCCGCTCCCATTCCTCGCCGCGAACGGCGGTCTGCAGCCCGTGTGCGGGCCGTTCGGTCTCGGGCATCAGGTCACCGTCAGCAGCTGCGTGGGGTCGTACACGGGCCGCGCCGCCGTGCGGTCGGCGACCAGGAGGCTGTCGACGCCGTCGACGCGCAGGCGTACGAGATGGTCACCCGGAGGGGCCTCGCGCACCGTGAACTCGGCAGCGCCACCGACGGCGCTGCGGGCGCGGTGGCTCTCGCCGCCGAGCAGGAGCAGCACCTGCTGGCCTTCGACGAGTGGGGGATCGACGTCGAGCCTGACGTCGGCGTCTCCGTGGCCGTCGCGTGCGACGGTGAGCGGCATGGCGCTCGTGATCTTCGGGGCGACGGCCAGGTACGCGGGCGGGACCGGGAGTTCGACGGGTGGTGCGCCGGCCATCGGTGTCACCGCGCAGACCCCGGCCGAGACGCCGCCGGGAAGGGTCAGGGCGATCAGGTCGTGCCGTGGCGGGGTGGTGGTCAGCGGTACGTCGACGATCTTGCCCGTCATGAGGTGGGTCAGGCGCACCTCGCTCACGGCCGACAGATGGACGCCGTGCAGCTCGACCCGGTCACCGACCCGGGCCGCGGGCTGGCCGGCCGGGTGGCGCACCGCGTCGATCCGGGGCGTCGTGTCCCGGATGTCGGCGGCGGCCCGCGGGCCGCGGCCGTCCTCACCGCGGTTGAGCACCGGGACCGGGGTGCGGGCCGGGCGGGTGGAGTCGATCAGAACGGCCCGGACCTCGAAGGCGGCGCTCAGCCGGTAGGGCGTCTGGAAGACGCTCCACAGCGAGTAGATGTCCTTCTCCTCGACGGAGTGCCAGGTGATGCGCAGGCAGTCGATCTGGCGCGAGACGTTGCTGTAGGCGGCCGTCTGGTTCAGTTCGTCGCGGGTCAGTGCGGGTACCGAGTGGAGCTTCTGGAGGGCGAGGCCGAGCAGCCGGTGCGCGACGACGTCGTCCCCGTCGTGGACGTAGGGGGTGAGCAGGTAGCGCAGGACGAGCGGCAGCGGGGGCTCGCCGCTCTCGCCGGGGGTGAGCCCGGCGTACGGTTCGTTGCGCAGGTTCGGGGCGATGCCCGTCTGGTAGAGGAACAGGTTGACCTGTGTCTGCTGGGAGGCGGCGGCCTTGTCCGGTGGCATGGTCACCGCGGTCGCGTGCGGCGGGACGCTCTTGACCGCGTCGTTGACGAGGGCGCGCAGCGTCTCGGTGACGGCCTCGACGGCCCGGGCGTCGCTCATCGGCCACCGCCCGAGCGACGGCTCAGGTACTCCTCGAGCGGGACGGCCGGTTCGCGGGCGGGGCGGCGGGCCGGGGCGGCCGCGGGGGCCGGGCGGGCCGGACCGGAGCGGATCTCCAGGCGTCCGATGGTGATGTGGACGGTGGTCTCCTCGGGCGGGGAGGCGGCGCCCGGCGCCGCGGGCCCGGCGGTGCGGCGCCCCGTACCGCGTCCGGCGGGGGACGACGGGAGGGTGGATCGGGGGCTGCCCGCGTCCGGAGTCCGTGGCTGCGCGGCGAGGGCGGACCCGGCCGGGGGCGGCGCCGCCGCGCGGCGAAGGGACCGCCTGCCCTCGGAGGCGGCCTCGCCATGTGCAGGGCTCGCGGCCGCGCGGCCGGTTCCTCGCGCACCGGTGCCGGCTCCGGGGTACGGGATCGGGGAGGTCCCTTCCGTCGAGGAGGGCTGACGGACCGCCGGTCCGGCGGGCCGTCCGATGCTCCGCGGGCCCGGGCCGCCCGGCCCGCGCCCGGCGCCACCCGAAGGGCCTGCGGGCAGGACCGGAGCGTGTTCCGGCGCCGTGCGCGCCGGTGGCGTCCCGTGCCGTGGCGCCATCGGGTCCCCCGCGGGTCCGTGGCCGTCGCCGTCCGGACCCTCACCGAGGCTCTCGTCCCACTGGAGGGCGGTGGCCGGAACCGGGGGCGGGTCGAAGAAGGAGGGCGGCCGGGGGCGGACGGCTGCCGGGTCGGGTACGCCGAGGAGGCGGTCGACGAGATCGCTCATGCGCCGATCGCCTCCAGGTAGAAGCGGCGCCGGGCAGAGCTGAGGGCCAGGATGTCCCGCTCGGACCAGCCGTAGGCCCGCGCCAGGGCGTGTACCTGGGCCAGCAGGCCGCGGGCGCAGGCGTCGACCTCCGCCCAGACGTGGGCGGGCACGTCGAACGGGGCCGCCCAGGCGTGACCGCACAGGGCGCACGTCAGAGCCAGCCGGACGTCCGCCCGCGGGTCCGCCTCGGTCAGGGCGGCCGCGACCGCTTCGACGACCTCGTCGGCCGGTTCTCCCGCGGCCGGTGCGCCGTCCACGTCCAGGACGCACCGGCCAACCAGCCGGCGCCGGGCGTCCGGGGCCTGCGGTGCGACGGCCAGCACGTCCCGGCTCGTCAGGGCCCGGTAGCGCACGCGCGTCCCGCCCTCGGTCACCAGCGTCGCCTCGTACCGCTCGGGGACGGGCAGGCGCAGGTCCGACAGGGGCACGGACACGTCCAGTTCCTCCCCGCAGCCGGGGCAGCGCGCCAGGCATTCCAGGTCGCCGGGGAAGCAGGCGGCGCGCACGTCGACCAGCAGCGCGTCCCGCGTCCCCAGCGGCAGGTCACTGGCCTCCGCGAAGGTGTGCCCGCCCGCCGCCGCGGCGAGCGCCACGGCGCGGACGACGGGTCCCTGGCCGGCACCCGCCTCCCATTCGTGCAGGAGCCGGTCCTGCGTGAGCGCCCGCATCTGTCACACCGCCGGGTCGTCGAACGAGACCTCGGCCGCCGGGGGCAGGTCCACGTCCCGGATCCAGCCCTCGTTCTCCAGCCGGATGTGCTGGACGAGCACGGCGTTCGCGTTCGCGTCGAGATCGGACAGCGGCTGGTACTCCGAGACCCAGCAGTTGAAGACGTGGTACGAGAGCACCTTCTGACCGGTCTCGTCGTACACGTCGATGATGAGGTCCCGGCGGAAGTCCTTCAGGGAGGTCTCCCGGCCGCGGGCGGAATTGGTGAAGCTCCACGCCTTGTTGGCCCACTTCTCGAAGTCGTGGCCGTTCACCGTGACGCCGCGTTCGAGGACGATGGGGTCGTACTCGACCCGGCCGGGCAGTTTGGTGCTGGAGGCGGGATCCCCGCCGCTGCGGTGCTTGATCACCTCGGCGGTCCGTTTCATCCCGGTGACCTTGTGCACGCCGAGGAAGGGCTCGGTGCTGTCGCTGTAGCGCACCCGGAAGCGGAAGTTCTTCAGCGGGTCGACCCGCGCGGTGGTTGCCATCGTCTCGCTCTCCTCAGACCTGCAGCTGCCCGGCGAGCTGCTCGATGTGGATGATCACGAACTCGGCCGGTTTGAGCGGCGCGAAGCCGACGACGATGTTGACGATCCCGCGGTCGACGTCGTTCTGCGGGTTGTTCTCGCGGTCGCACTTGACCACGTACGCCTCGCGCGGGGTCGCTCCCTGGAAGGCCCCCTGCCGGAACAGGGTGTTCATGAACGCGCCGACATTGAGCCGGATCGACGCCCACAACGGCTCGTCGTTCGGCTCGAACACCACCCACTGCGTACCGCGGAACAGGCTCTCCTCGATGAACAGGGCCAGTCGCCGCACCGGCAGGTACTTCCACTGGTCGGCGAGACGGTCGGCGCCGCGCAGGGTCCGCGCGCCCCACACCACGGGGCCCACGACGGGGAACGACCGCAGGCAGTTCACCCCGAGCTGGTTCAGCCGCCCGTTCTCCAGGTCGGTCATCGGGATGGCCGGCGCCGTCACCCCGCCGAGCGAGGCGTCGGTGCCGGCGGGTGCCTTCCACACCCCGCGCTGGACATCGGTACGGGCCATGACGCCCGCGACCGTGCCGCACGGCGGGACCCGCTTGGGCAGTCCGTTCTGCGCCGGGTCGGGGATGACGAGGTCGGGGAAGTAGACCGCGGCGTTCTTCGCCTCGTCCCCGGTCAGCGGCGGCTGCGCCATGCCGCTGACGGCGGAGTTGATGTCGCTCCACGTCGAGGGAGGGTCCACGATGAGCAGGGCCCGGCGGTCCAGGCAGAGTTTCGCCGCGGGGCTCAGGACCGCGCTCGGCGCTTCGGGCAGGCAGAGCAGGTTGAAGATGTCGGTCTTGAGTAGCTGGTACAGGCCGGTCTTGGTGTCCTGCCCGTTGCTGCCGCCCTGGTAGTCGGCCAGTTCCGGGGCGGTGCCGTCCGTGCCGGGGGTCGCCTGCGTGTAGCGGTCGGTCTTCGCGTCGTCGAACGGGTCCTGGCTCGGGTCAGTGGGAGTGATGGCCTTGTGGGCGTCGGGAACGACATTGAGCACCGGGTTGGCCTTCGGGACGGTGACCAGGGCCGAGGAGGCGAGGACCTTGTCCAGGGCGGTGGCGTCCGCGGGCCGCGAACTGACGTTGAGGTAGCGCTCGGTAGCGCCCGTGCCCTTGTCGAACACGGTGAGGTTGTACAGGGTGGGCGAGGCGCCGGAAGCCACCGTCTCGCTGGTGTCGTGGTCGACCCGGACCCGCAGTCCCCCGCCCCAGGCGCCCTCCCCGCGCGCGACGAGCGGCACGGTGGCGGTCCCCGCGGGCAGGTTGACGAGGGCGGCCGTCGCGTTCTTGGACTTGTCGGTGTCGGTCGAGTGCACGAGCCGGACGATCTCGGCCTCGCTGCCGCCGTTGGCGTAGAACTGGTGGACGGCGTAGCCGAGCGGGCTGCCCGCGACCACGCCGCCGAAGATCCGCTGGAAGTCGGCGAAGCTGGTGATGTGCACCGGACGGTCCGTGGGGCCGCGCACCGCCGATCCGACGAACGCGGCCACCGAGGTCGGCACGCCGGTGATCGTCCGTACCGCGCTCTTGACCTCGTCGATGTACACACCTGGGAACGTGGGGCTGACGGGCACGTCCAGTCCCTCCTCTCGCGATCGGCTGGTGGCCAGTGTGCCGGGCCACCGTGATCGCAGCGTCACCAGTCCGTCACGAAGGGTGAGCAATACTCGCCCGTGATGCCGCCGTGGCGAGGCCGGGCGCATCCTGATGTCGCGGGGGAGCACACTGGCAGGAGGGGCGGAAGGTGTGCCCCGTCCGGGGTTCGGCCGGTCCCGCCCGCTCGTGGAAGAGGGTGCGTGGATGCCCAGAACCCGGTCCTCGTCCCGCTCGCGCTACGCCCCCGACCGGGGGCTCGCGACGCGCATGGCGACGACGATGTTCCTGATCGGTCTGCTGTACGTGGTCTTCGTCGGCGTCCTGCTGGTGCTGCTGCGCGGGTCCTGGCCGATCATCCTGCTGATCACGGGCGCGCTGTTCGTCGGGCAGTTCTGGTTCAGCGACCGGATCGCCGCGCTGGGCATGGGGGCCCGCGAGGTGACGCGCGAGCAGGCGCCCGAGCTGCACGGCACCGTGGACCGGATCTGCGCGCTGGCGGACATGCCGAAGCCGAAGGTGGCGATCGCCGAGAGCGACGTGCCGAACGCGTTCGCCACGGGCCGCGGCGAGAGGACCGCGCTGGTGTGCGTCACGACCGGTCTGCTGCGGCGCCTCGAGCCGGAGGAGCTGGAGGGGGTCCTGGCGCACGAGATGTCGCACGTGGCGCACCGGGACGTCGCGGTCATGACCATCGCGTCGTTCCTCGGCGTCCTCGCGGGAATGATGACGCGGGTCGCGCTCTACAGCGGGCTCGGCCGCAGCCGGGACAGCACCCTGGGCGCCGCCGTGATCCTCGTCCCCGTGGTCAGCGCGGCCGTCTACGTCGTCAGTTTCCTGCTGACCCGGGTCCTGTCCCGCTACCGCGAGCTGGCCGCCGACCGTGCCGCGGCGCTCCTCACGGGCCGCCCGTCGGCGCTCGCCTCCGCGCTGACGAAGGTGAGCGGGGAGATGGCCCGGATCCCGACGAGGGACCTGCGGAAGGCGGAGCCGTACAACGCCTTCTGGTTCGCGCCCGCGTTCTCCTCCCAGGAGAGCCTGAGCCGGCTGCTCTCCACCCACCCCACCCTGGAGCAGCGGATCGAGCAGCTCACGCGGATCTCGGCGCAGCTCGGTGGGGCGTGAGGGCGGTGGGGCTTCTCGACAGCATCCTGGGGCGCAGCCGGCCGGTCCGGCCGGATCTGGACCGTCTCTTCGGGCTGCCGGCGGCGGCGCTGACCCTTCAGGCGGGCACGGGCTTCGTCCCGGCCGGCGCCGGGTCGGTGTGCTTCGCCGCGGTGGAGGGCGGTGCCTTCGCGCGCCTGAAGGGAGACGTGCGGGATCTCCTCGACGTCGAGGTGGTGGCGGCGAAACCCGATCGGGATGCGGGCGACGGCGCGGGACCGGGGGCGTACCCCGTGACGTACACCTCGGACGCGTACGGCTACACCTGGCTCACCGTACGGCGTCCCGCCGAGGACCTGATCACGCTGGTCAACGACCTGCACGCGGTCAACGCGCTCGTTGAGGAGGCCGGCTTCGGCCCCAATCTGCTCTGCTCGCTGACCGCGTTCCGCGCGCCGTCGGACGGGCCGCGGGCGCGCGAGCTCGCGCTGGTGTACCTCTACAAACGCGGCACCTTCTACCCCTTCGCGCCGCGGACCGATCGCGCCGAGGCCCGCGACAACGCCCTGGAGCTCCAGGTCAGGGGCCTGCTCGCCGGTGACCTCGCGATGGAGCCGGACATGGAGCGGTGGTTCCCGGTCTGGGGCGCGCCGGGGCTGGGCGGGCCGGAGCGGTGAGGGCCGTGCGGCGGGACCGTACGATCGTCATTCGGCGATCGGCCAGTTGAGCTCGGTCCGCAGGTCCTTCGGGTCCATGTCCGGCGTGGGCCGTGTCACGTACACCTCCCACCGGTCCTCACCGGCTCGCAGCCCTCGCGCCCGGATCCACGCCCCGAGTCGCTCCCAGGCCTCGCCGAGCCCGTCGAACCCGCCGTGATGCGTGACCCGCGCGACCCGCCCGCCGGGGAGCTCGCCGGTGACGACTCCGTCCTCGGCGCGCACCCGCCGGCCCGTGACGAAGCCGACCTCCAGGTCCAGGGTCTCCCCCGGTCCCCCGTGGGACAGCCCGAACGCGGCGCTCTTCGGCGGGACCTGCTGCTCCTGCAGCACCCGGCCGAGCGCCCCGAAGGCCTCGTCGAAGAACGTCCGCAGTTCGCCGAGGGGCACGACGCCGCGTACGACGGCGGTGGTCTCGGGTTCGCGTTCCACGAGCCGGGGCTGCTGCTCGGGGTCCGGGGTGCTGCTGTCGTGGTCGTTCTGCGTGCTCATGTCGTTCGGGTGCTCCGATCCGCGTTGACGGCGTACCTGGAACGTACCGACCGGAGGCACGTCGGAAAGTCATCGCCGCGCCCGAAGCCTCAGGCCGTGAGGCGTCCCGGAATGAGGCTTCGGTCCTGCGGAACCGTTCAGCGGACCCAGGCGCGGGTCAGGTTCTGAACCGCGGAGCCGTCGAGGTCGGCGAGGGTGGTGCCGACGAACTCGCGGGCCCACTCCGAGGTCTGGACGCGGAACGGGGGCCGGTCCCCGGTCAGGGCCTCGATGATCGGGGCGGCGGCCTCGAACGGCGTCTGGGCGTTGCCGAAGGATTCCTGGGTGCGGGCGATATAAGCCTGGAGGGCCGGGGCGTACGGTCCCGCCTCGGCGAGCATGGCCGGGATGTCCAGGCCGATGTTGGCGACGAACTCGCTGGCCACCGCGCCCGGTTCGACGACGGTGACGTCGACGCCCACGGTGGCGGCGACGGGGGCGAGCGACTGCATGAAGCCCTCGACGGCGAACTTCGCCGCGCAGTAGGCCTCGTTGAAGGGCTGCCCGACCGCGCCGCCCACGCTGGTGACGGTGATCACCCGGCCCCGGGACGCCCGCAGGTGCGGCAGGGCGGCACGAGTGGCTGCGGCCACGCCGAAGAAGTTGACCTCCATGGCGGTACGGACGTCGTCGAGGCTCATCCGCTCGATGGTGCCGACCTGCGCGGCGCCGGCGTTGTTCACCAGCGCGTCGAGGCGGCCGTGCTCGGCGATCACCTCGTCCACGCAGGTGGCGATGCTGTCGGGGTCGACGACGTCCAGGCGCTTGACCTGGATCCGGTCGGTGACGGCGTGCTCGGCCGCCGCCTTGAGCAGGGCCTCGGCCTTTCCGGTGTCGCGCATGGTGGCGACGACGGTCCAGCCGGCCTGGGCGGCGGCCACGGCGGCGGCCAGGCCGATTCCGGAGGACGTACCGGTGATCAGGACGGTCTTCTCGCTGGCCATCAAGGGGTCTCCTTGTCTGTCGGACGGAGCACCGGCCGATAACCGGGGAACTCCCCATTTAACCGGGAGGCTAACCGGGGAACTCCCCGGTTGTCCAGATAGACTGGCTTCCGACGAAGGGAACAGCCTTGACCACCCAGCCGAGCGTCTTGCGCGCCGATGCCCGCCGCAACCGGGAGCGCATCCTCGAAGCGGCCGTACGCGCCTTCACCGAGAAGGGCGCGGACGTTCCGATCGACACGATCGCCAAGGCCGCCGGCGTCGGCTCGGCCACGCTCTACCGCCACTTCCCCACGCGCGAGGCGCTGGTCGAGGCCGCCTACCGCAATGAACTGGCCCGTGTCTGCGACAGCGCCGCCGAACTGCTGGCCGAACTGCCGCCGGACCGGGCCCTACGCCTGTGGATGGACCGGTTCATCGACTACCTGGCCGCCAAGCAGGGCATGGCGGACGCCCTGCGGGCCGCCGTCGCGTCCGGCGCGGACCCCTTCGCCGAGACGCTGGACCGGCTCGGCGCGGCGATCGACTCCCTGCTCCACGCGGGCGCGGACGCCGGTCTCCTGCGCTCGGACGTCGACCCGTTCGACGTCGGCCTGAGCCTCGCCGGCGTCGCGCTGATCACGAGTTCGCCGGCCCAGCGGGGCCGGTCCGGCCGCCTCCTCGACCTCCTCCTCGACGGGCTTCGTCACGGGGCGGAGGCATAGGGGCCGCTCCCAATCCGGCCTGATCGACAAGACGCCCCCTAGCCTTCGGCGAGCCCCGGCCGGGACCGCTCGGCCCGTGACCCGAATGCCCGCGGGGCGGCGCGCTCCGCCCGGACCGCGCGGAGCATGGGAAGGGCCGGCGGCACCGCTTCCGTACCGTCGGCGACACCCGCAGCCCTCCCTCGGAAGGTCACGTCATGACGTCGAGGAAGCCCTCCGACGACCCCGCCTTCCCGTCCCCCGCGCCGGACGGGGGCCGTTACGGCGAGGACGTGTTCCGGCCCGAGCAGCCCGGCGAGGGCGAGCGGATCGATCTCGGGGCCCTCGCGTACGACGACCTCACCCTGACGCGGCTGCGCGCCCTCGGCGCCGGGCCGGGGTGGCGCTGTCTGGACATCGGCGCCGGTACGGGCACGGTCTCGCGGCGCCTGCTGCGCGAGGCCGAGGTGGCCGGCGTCCTGGCCGTCGACCGCGATGTGCGGTTCCTCGCCGAACGGCCCGTACCCGGCCTCGACGTCCTCCAGGCCGACATCACGGCGCCGGACTTCGCGCCGGGCCGGTTCGATCTGGTCCACGCGCGGTTCGTCCTCATGCATCTCCCGCAGCCCGAGCGGATGGTGTCGGCGCTGGCCGGGCTTGTCGCTCCGGGCGGGCTGCTGGTCCTCAGCGACGCGGTGGACCTGACCAGCGGCCGTACGGGTACGGGGCACTCCGCACCGGACGGCGCGATCGCGGCCGACACGCCGTACTCCGCGGCCATGCGCGCGATGTGGCGGGGGCTGCGCGCCTCCATCGGCACGGACGTCTCCTGGGTGCCGTCGTATCCCCAGCTGCTGAGGGCGGCCGGCCTGAGGGCGGTCGGCGCGGAGATGTACGCGCCACCGCTGCTCCCGGGAAGCCCGATCAGCCGTTTCTGGGCGGACACGTGGGAGCGGAGCCGGGGGTCGATGGTGGCGACCGGTCTGATCGACGACGCGGGCATCGACGGGGCGGTCCGGTACCTGGACTCGGACGCGTGTGCCGCGCTGTCCGCCGGGATGCTCACCGTCTGGGGCCGCCGGCCCGGGACGTCGGAGCGTTGACGTCCTCACCGGGTGGCATTTACTTGCAGTAGCTCTTTATAGGCCCTGGCCGGTTTTTGCGCCCATGTCGTACCCTGGGGTTCACGGACCACCGAAAGGAGACCGGACCCCATGACCGCCACGGACCCCGCACTCACCGCACTCGCCAGCGGCTGGGGCGCGCTCTCCCTGCTGCACGGCCGGATCGAGTCGCACATCGAGCGCGCCCTGCAGTCCGGGCACGACCTGAGCGTGCGGGAGTACTCGCTGCTCGACGTGCTCGGCCGGCAGCACGACGGCGTGGGCGGGCACCTGCAGATGAAGCAGGTCGCCGACGCGGTCGTCCTGAGCCAGAGCGCCACGACGCGCCTGGTCACCCGCCTGGAGGACCGCGGGCTGCTCTCCCGCTACCTGTGCCCGACCGACCGGCGCGGCATCTACACCGACGTGACCCCCGCCGGCCGGAAGCTCCTCGACGAGGCCCGGCCGACCAATGACGCCGCCCTGCGCCGGGCACTGGACGAGGCCGCGGAGAATCCCGAGCTGGCCTCGCTGGTCGCGGCGGTGGAAGCCGTCGACGCACCGACCCAGGGCGCCTGACGCCCCACCCGCTCCGACCGCCGCCCCGCCCGCGACACCCCAGCCCCCGTTCGAGCTCCGCGCCCGGACGGGGGCTCTTCGTTGCGCCCACACATGACCGCGCGCGCCCATTCCAGGACTACACGGCCTGCCCGCGTTTGCATTTAACGCGCGCATGCAATTATTGTGAGAGCACGCTAGGAGCTCGCTCAAGCAACCAGGAAGGGTTGAGCCCAATGCCGCTCGCGCTACTCGCTCTCGCCGTCGGGGCCTTCGGAATCGGCACGACCGAATTCGTGATCATGGGGCTGCTGCCCGAGATCGCCGCCGACTACGGCGTCACCATCCCCATGGCGGGCCTGCTGGTCACCGGATACGCACTCGGCGTCGTCCTCGGCGCACCGCTGCTCACCGTGCTCGGCACGAAGGTGAGCCGGAAGCGGATGCTCATGCTGCTCATGGGCCTGTTCGTACTCGGCAACCTGCTGTCCGCGCTCGCCCCGAACTTCGGGATGATGCTGACCGGCCGCGTCGTCGCCTCGCTCGCCCACGGCTCGTTCTTCGGCATCGGGTCGGTCGTCGCCGCCGAACTGGTCGCACCGGAGAAGAAGGCCGGCGCCATCGCCACCATGTTCACCGGACTGACCGTCGCCAACATCGTCGGCGTCCCGCTGGGCACGTTCATCGGACAGGCGGTGGGCTGGCGCACCACCTTCGCGATCGTCGCCGCGCTCGGCGTGATCGGCCTGCTCGGCATCTCGAAGCTCGTCCCCTCCGTCCCCCGCCCCGAGGGTGCCCGCCTGCGCGGCGAGCTGACGGCCTTCCGCAACCCGCAGGTGCTGCTCGCGATGGCGATGACCGTGCTCGGCTTCGGCGGTGTCTTCGCGGCCATCACCTACATCGCGCCGATGATGACGCACGCCGCCGGTTACTCCGACGGCGCCGTGACCTGGCTGCTCGTCCTCTTCGGCGTCGGCATGTTCCTCGGCAACCTGCTCGGCGGCCGCTTCGCCGACCGGGCACTGATGCCCCTGCTGTACGCCACCCTGGGCGGCCTCGCGATCGTCCTGGCGCTCTTCACCGTGACCGCGCACCACAAGGTCCTCGCCGCGATCACCATCCTCCTCGTCGGGGCGCTCGGCTTCGCCACCGTGCCGCCGCTCCAGAAGCGCGTCCTCGACCAGGCGCACGGCGCGCCGACGCTGGCCTCCGCCGTGAACATCGGCGCCTTCAACCTCGGCAACGCGGTCGCCGCCTGGCTCGGCGGCATGGTCATCGCCGCCGGCTTCGGCTACACGTCCCCGAACTGGGTCGGCGCCGCCCTGGCCGCGGCCGCGCTGCTCCTCGCCTTCTGGTCGGCGGCGCTGGAGCGCCGGACTCCCACGGGCGGCGTCACGGACGTGGCCGGTGCCGTCGGGGACCTCACGGTCACGGCGTCCGCCGCCCCCACCCCCGTACACCACTGATCCCCCCGTCCTGCCCGATCCCCGGGAGCACGCCCCCATGCTTCCGCGACGGGCTCATCAGCGCCCAGACCGTCCGCCACACCCTCTCCACCCGCACCAAGTGAAGGAACACCCGCACACCATGGCACCGTCCACCACCCCCGCCGTCCCCACCGTCCCGCTGAACAACGGCGTCGAGATCCCGCAGCTCGGCTTCGGCGTCTTCCAGGTCGCCGACGACGCGACCACCGCCGCCGTCAGCGCCGCCCTCGAGGCCGGTTACCGCAGCATCGACACCGCCGCCATCTACGGCAACGAGGCCGGCGTCGGCCGCGCCCTCGGCGCCTCCGGGATCGCCCGCGAGGAACTGTTCGTCACCACGAAGCTGTGGAACGCCGACCAGGGCTACGACGCCACGCTGCGCGCCTTCGACGACAGCCTGGCCAAGCTCGGCCTGGACCACGTCGACCTGTACCTGATCCACTGGCCCGCCCCGGCCCGTGACCTGTACCGCGACTCCTGGCGCGCCCTGGAGCGCCTCGCCGAGGAGGGCCGGATCCGGGCCGCCGGCGTCTCCAACTTCCAGCCCGAGCACCTGCGCCGCCTGATGGACGGCGCCACGCTCGCCCCGGCCGTCAACCAGATCGAGCTGCACCCCGCACTGCAGCAGTCCGAACTGCGCGCCTTCCACGGCGAGCACCGGATCGCCACCGAGGCGTGGAGCCCACTGGCGCAGGGCGCGGTCCTCGACGACCCGGCGGTCACCGCGATCGCCGCCGCCCACGGCAAGTCGCCGGCGCAGGTCGTCATCCGCTGGCACCTGCAGCTCGGCAACGTCGTCATCCCCAAGTCGGTGACCCCGGCCCGGATCCGCGCCAACATCGACGTGCTCGACTTCGTCCTCACGGATGCGGAGATGGCGACGATCGCCGGTCTCGACCGCGGCCTGCGCACCGGCCCGCACCCGGACGAGCTGAACTGACCCGCGCGCCCACCGGGCGCATCCCCCTCCCCTGACGGCTCACGCTCACGCGCCGCGGCCCCGTTCCGGACCAGTCGTCC